>JBBSUS010000023.1:0-11329 GCA_038234195.1 Hyphomicrobiales bacterium
ATCGCGGTCAATCTGTTCGGCAGCTTCAACCTGTCGAGCCAGGTCGCCAAGCTGATGTCAGAGGCAGAGCCGCTGAATGCCGATGGTGAGCGAGGGGTTATCGTTTCCACCGCCTCGGTCGCGGCCTTCGACGGACAGATCGGCCAGATCGCCTATTCGGCTTCCAAGGCGGCGATCGCCGGCATGACGCTTCCGATGGCACGCGATCTTGCCAAGCTCGGCATCCGCGTCATGACGATCGCGCCGGGCATCTTCGAGACGCCGATGGTTTCGGGGATGCCGCAGGAGGTCCAGGATTCGCTGGCCGCTGCGATCCCATTTCCCTCGCGGCTCGGCAAGGCCGAGGAATATGCGGCGCTGGCGGTCCACATCGTCGAGAACGCCATGCTGAACGGCGAGACGATCCGGCTCGACGGCGCGATCCGCTTGCAGCCGAAATAGGCAAGCGCGGTTTTCTGATACAAAAAAGCCCCGGCACACTGCGCCGGGGCTTCCTTGCATCTTACCGGTGTCACCGCTCGGACGCCGGAACCACTTTGGTTTACTTGGTCGGCTTCATGTCGCTGCCGTCGGCGTTCTTGACGTAGTCGTACTTGCCATCTTTCCACTCATAGACGACGTAGCCCGGCAGAGTGACGTCACCCTTGTCGTCGAACTTGATGTCGCCGATGACTGTCTTGAAGTCGCCGCTGTTGAGCGCCTTGACGACCGGGTCGAAGTCGGTGGACTTCGCCGTGTTGGCCGCATCGGCCCACGCCTGGATCGCTGCGTAGGTGTAGAGCACGTAGCCCTCGGCGGTCTCACCCTTCTTCTGCAGCGCCGCGACGACCGGCTCTGCCTCGGGGTTCTTGCGCGGGTCCGGTGAGAAGGTCATCAGCGTGCCCTGGCCGGCGTCGCCGGTGATCGCCCAGTACTCGTCGGTGACAAGCGCATCGCCGGACATGATCTTGGTCTTCATGCCCTGTTCTTTCATCTGACGGGCAATCAGACCGGCTTCGGTGTGATAGCCGCCGATGTAGACGAGATCGACTTCGGCCTGCTTCATCTTGGTGACGAGGGCGGTGTAGTCCTTTTCGCCGGCCGTATAGGACTCCGACAGAACCGGCTTCACGCCAGCTTTTTCGAGGTTCATCTTGGTCTGGTCGGCAAGACCTTTGCCGTAGGCGGTCTTGTCGTCGATGACGGCGATCTTGGCATCCGGAAAGTTCTTGACGATGTATGCCGCGGCCACTTCGCCCTGCTGATCGTCACGGCCGCAGACGCGGAAGATGCCGTCACCCGGGCGCTTGTCGGTGAAATCGGGATTGGTGGACGCCGGGGAGATCTCGACGATCTGCTCGTCGGCGTAGACCTGGCTCGCCGGGATCGAGGAACCCGAGCAGAAGTGGCCCGCGACGAAGGGGACGCCCTGCGAGGCGAAGGAGTTGGCCACGGCGACCGCCTGCTTGGGATCGCAGGCGTCGTCACCGACCGACAGCTTCAGCATCTCGCCGTTGACGCCGCCCTTGGCGTTGATGTCTTCGACGGCCTGCTGGGCGCCAATCTTCAGCTGCTGGCCGAAGCTGGCGTATTGGCCGGTCATCGGACCGGCGACGCCGATGGTGATGTCCGCAAAGGCGGCGCCCGCAAAGACGAGATTGAGCGCGACGCCGGCGAGGAGTGCTTTTTTCATTAAAGAACCTTCCTGTTGTTTCCCAAAGGCGACCCGTTTCGGATCACGAGACCGGTTGTTCCAGATCTCAGCCTTGGCTTGATTGAACACGTTATTCCGGCGGGTTGAAAGGCCTGCAGCCTTAATTTTCAACCATGATGACTAATATGGCAGACTTATCGCCCCGTTGCTTGCACCACGGCGTACTGACGCTTCATCTGACGTGTGCGCACAAAGCTGCGACCGGCGGAGGCGAAGGCGAAGAGCACGATATAATCGACGACAGCGTAGTAAAGCGCTATGCCGAAGGTCGCCGGCGGGAGAAAGAACGACCCGCCGAACAGGCTGAAATGGATGAAACGGACGGCCACCGTCAAAAGGAAGACGTAGAAGGCCATCAGGCCCCAGCCACTCCATGTCAAGGCCGTCGAGCGGCCGATCATCCACGCCCCGCCGCCGCCGAGAACGACGGTGACGAACAGGAATTCGGGAAGCGCGACTTCCCACAGGAGCGACATTTCCGGCTGCATCAGTGGGCACCCCCTTCCAGATAGGCGCTGCGCACTTCTTCACGCGACAGCAGCTCCTTGCCGGTGCCGGTCAGCGTGATCAGGCCGTTGACCATGACGTAGCCGCGATGGGCAAGGCGCAGGGCGTGGAAAGCGTTCTGCTCGACGAGAAAGACGGTCAGGCCTTCGTTCTGGTTCAACTCGCGAACCACTTCGAAGATTTGCTTGACGATGAGCGGCGCGAGCCCGAGCGACGGCTCGTCCAGAAGCAGGAGCTTCGGTCGGCTCATCAGTGCGCGTCCGATCGCCAGCATCTGCTGCTCGCCACCCGACAGCGTGCCACCGCGCTGGCCGCGGCGCTCCTTGAGACGCGGGAACAGCTCGAACACCTTGCGCAGATCGTCGTCGAAGGTGCTCTCATCCTCCAGGATCGCGCCCATCTGGAGGTTTTCCATGACGGTCATGCGGCCGAAGACCCGGCGGCCCTCCGGCGACTGGGCGATCGATTTGGACATGATGTCGTGTGTCGGCAGGTTGGTGATGTCCTCGCCGCGATAGACGATCTGGCCCTCGCGGGCCCGTGGATTGCCGCAGACCGTCATCATCAGCGTCGACTTGCCGGCGCCATTAGCACCGATCATCGTGACGATCTCGCCCTCGTTGACGTCAACGTCGACACCCTTCAGGGCTTGAATCTTGCCGTAGTAGGTGTGGACCCCGCGAATGGCCAGCAGGGGTTCGCCATTCGTCCAGGTGGCAGCAGAAGTGGGGGCGCCGGCGGAGGTCTGTCTGGCGACGGAGCTCATGCCGTGTCTCCCGGTCTGGTGGTCTGCGCCGATACGGGCGGTTTCGCCGCCGCGGTGTTCGCGCCAACCTCCCGTTCGACCGCCTCGACCTCCTCGTCGTCGACGCCGAGATAGGCGGCGATGACCTTCGGGTCCTCGCGCACCTTGGCGGCCGAACCGTCCGAGATCTTCTTGCCGTAATCGAGGACGATGATGTGGTCGGAAATCTCCATGACGACGCCCATGTCGTGTTCGATCAGCAGCACCGAGGTCTCATGGCTGTCGCGAATGAACCGCAGCAGCTTGTTGAGCTCGGAGGATTCACGCGGATTGAGGCCGGCAGCCGGCTCGTCCAGGCACAGGAGCACCGGATCGGTGCACATGGCGCGGGCAATCTCCAGCCGCCGCTGGTCGCCATAGGGCAGGTCCGCCGCCGGATCATCGGCGCGTTCGAGAAGGTTGGTATGGCGCAGCCACTCGACGGCCTTGTCCTTGGCGGCCTTGGCCGCCTTGCGATAGACGGGCAGGCCGAACATGCCGGCGATCGAGTAGCCGGA
Source organism: Hyphomicrobiales bacterium (assembly GCA_038234195.1). GTDB lineage: Bacteria > Pseudomonadota > Alphaproteobacteria > Rhizobiales > Rhizobiaceae > Aurantimonas. The sequence goes on from JBBSUS010000023.1 coordinate 3,503, forward strand.
TGCGCGCATCAGCTTGTTGTGCTGGGCGACCAAGAGGTTTTCCAGGCACGTCATGCCACCGAAGAGGCGGATGTTCTGGAAGGTGCGGGCGACTCCCGCGACCTCGGTGATCTTGAAGTCGGCCATGCGCTCGAGGAGATAGACCTCGCCGTTCTCGACCTCATCGTGCTGGTTGCCGCTGGCGGTGAGCTTGCGCACGGCCTCGTCGGAGATGTTGCGCCCGCGGCGCAGGGCCATTCGGCCCTCGGTCGGCTTGTAGAAGCCGGTGACGCAGTTGAAGACCGTGGTCTTGCCGGCGCCGTTCGGGCCGATCAGCGCGGTGATGTCGCCGCGCCCGACGTTGAACGACAGGTCGTCGACGGCGACGAGGCCGCCGAAGCGCATCGTGAGATGCTCGACCGTGAGGACGGGATCGACCGTCCAGCTCTGGGTTTCCTTCAGCATCAGTGACCCTCGCCCTGGCTGACCATATCGGAGCCGATCGCTTTCTTCTCCTTGTAGAAGGCCGACGGCCTGCGCGACGAGATGAGGCCGCGCGGCTTCCAGACCATGATCGCGACCATCGCGAGGCCGAAGATCAGCATGCGGTACTGCGTCGGGTCAAAACCCGGACCGAAGATCGCACGAAGGCCGGTGAGGTTTCGCAACAGTTCGATGCCGCCGATCATCACGACGGAGGCAATCACCACGCCGAGCTGCGAACCGAGCCCGCCGAGAACCACGATGGCGAGGATGATCGCCGATTCGATGAAGGTGAAGCTTTCAGGCGAAATGAAGCCCTGGCGGGTGGCGAAGAAGGCCCCGGCGAAGCCGCCGAACATGGCGCCCGTGGCGAAGGCCGTCAGCTTGACGTTGACCGTGTTGATGCCGAGCGAACGGCAGGCGATCTCGTCCTCGCGAAGCGCTTCCCAGGCCCGGCCGACCGGCAGCTTGCGCAGCCTCAGCGTGACGAAGTTGGTCAGCAGGGCTAGCGCCAGGATGATGTAATAAAGAAACACGAAGCGCTGGGTCGAGGAATATTCGAGACCGAAATAATCCGAGAAGGATCCGGCACCGCGGCTGAACTCGAGACCGAAGAGCGTCGGCTTGGGAATGCCGAGAAGGCCATTCGGACCGCCGGTGAAATCGGCCCAGTTGAGGAGGATGATGCGAACGATCTCGCCGAAGGCCAGCGTCACGATGGCAAGATAGTCGCCGCGAAGACGCAGAACCGGAAAGCCGAGCGCAATGCCCCACATCGCGGCGAAAAGGCCCGCCATCGGCAGGCAGACCCAGAAGCCGAGGCCGAAATTCGTCGACAACAGCGCGAAGGAGTATGCGCCGACCGCGTAGAAGGCGACGTAGCCGAGATCGAGCAGGCCGGCGAGGCCGACGACGATGTTGAGGCCCCAACCGAGCATCACATAGGTGAGGATCAGGATCGACAGGTCGAGGAGATAGCGGTTCTGGCTCGGCAGGAAGGTCGCCAACAGGAATGGCAGGGTGGCCGCCACCAGCAGCAGGAGTATGCCGACCGCGCGGCCAATCGGCAGGCCGCGAGCCTTCGGGGTTTTGGTCCGCTTGAAATACCCACTGATCGGCGTTTCGGCCTTGAAGACAAAATATGACAGCAGGAACCGGCCGACGAAGGCGATGCCGATCCAGATGATCCAGAGCGATGGGTTGGTGGTGAGGTCGAGGCCGCCGACGGCGATATCGGTGCGGAAGGCGAAGAAGAACACGGTGATGCCGGCCACGATGGCCGCGGTGATGCCGGCTTCCTTCAGCGAGGCGACGACGCGACTGTCGGTGCGTGGCGCTTCGGCAAAGGGTGGCTCGCCGCGCATGGCGTCGCGGCGCTCTTCCGATTCGCGCTCGGCGCCCTCGGGGCGATTGGAGACCGTGCTCGACTGGTCGGACATGGGTTCTAGACCTTCTCGACTTCGGGCCGGCCGAGAAGACCGGAGGGCATGAAGATCAAAACGATCGCGAGGATCGAGAAGGCGGCGACGTCCTTGTATTCGACCGAGAAATAGCCCGACCAGAAGGTCTCGATCAGGCCGATGGCGAGACCGCCGAGCATGGCGCCGGGCAGCGAGCCGATGCCGCCGAGGACCGCGGCGGTGAAGGCCTTCACGCCCGCGATGAAGCCGATGTAGAAGTCGATGACGCCGTAATAGAGCAGGTACATCATGCCCGCGACGGCGGCGAGTGCGGCTCCCATGACGAAGGTCAGCGAGATGGTGCGGTCGACGTTGACGCCGAGCAGCGAGGCCATCTTACGGTCCTGCTCACAGGCGCGCTGCTGGCGACCCAGCGAGGTTTTGGAAATCAGCAGCGAGAAGGCGACCATCAGGACGATCGTCATCGCGATGATGATGATCTGCATATAGGAGATCTGGACGATGATGCCGCTGGGGCTGTTCATCAGTTCGATGCCGCCCTGAATCTGCGGCGGCAGCGGCTTGACGCGCGCGCCCTGCGTCACCTGAACGAAGTTCTGCAGGAAGATCGACATGCCGATCGCGGTGATCAGCGGGGCGAGACGGAAGGAGCCACGCAGGGGGCGATAGGCGACCCGCTCGATGGTCCACCCCCAGAGCGCCGTCGCCAGCATGGCGACGATGAGCATGATCAGGATGACCAGCGGCAGGAAGGTGATGCCGAGGGCGCCGAGAGCCAGGAACACCGTCAGCGCCACGAAGGAGCCGATCATGAAGATTTCGCCATGTGCGAAATTGATCATGCCGATGATGCCGTAGACCATGGTGTAGCCGATGGCGATCAGTCCGTAGATCGATCCGAGGGTGATCCCGTTGATCAGCTGCTGGACGAAATATTCCATGAGATGCCCGTGTTCCGGTGCTTGTTTGCGCCTCTGGTGGCTATCGAGAGAGCGGATTGGGCCGAACTGTCAGGAACGCCGCGTCCGAAGGCATGATCATTTCCATAGCACCGGTCCGATCGCAAGGCCTATTGGACGATCGGATAACACGATCAACAGCTCAGGAGCGCCGCGACGGCGCCAACGGATCGGCGCGATGCGGTGTATTCAACGATGTCGAGACCTCACCGTAACCAGGGTCATCGACGATCTCCGCTCGCTTCGCATCCGCCTCCTCGGCGTCCGGCTCGATGTGCCCGCGTCGTTCGAGCCAGCGGGCGACCATCCACCAGGCGACGGCCCAGGCGGCGCCGGCCGTCCAGCCGGCAAGAACGTCGCTCGGCCAGTGGACGCCGAGATAGACGCGACTGACGCCGATGACGATTGTGAGGAGACAAGCCACGCAGATGAGATAGGCCCGGACCCGCGAAAGTTTTTGCACCCGGGCGACGAGAATCGCGAGGGTCAGATAGGTCACTGCCGACATCATCGCGTGGCCGGACGGGAAGCTCGACGTGTAGACGTAGGCGCCGTGTGGCACGAGTTCGGGGCGCGGTCGCTCGAAACCGAGCTTCATCAACTGGTTTGCCAGGAATCCGCTGCCGATCGCCGCGAGCACCAGCCACATGGAACGCCGGTTGCCCTGCAGAAACAAAAGCAGCGCGACGAAGACCGTCAGCATGACGAGGACGCCGGTGCCGCCCAGCGCGGTCATGTCGCGGCCGAGTTCCTCGACCCATCTTGGCCCCAGTGGATCGGAGATATCGACGGGATTGCGCAACGACAGGAGAATTTCCTGGTCGAAGCCCTTGGTGTCGCCCTCGACGACCTCGCCGGCCAGCGATACGAAGCCCCAGATGGCCGCCGCCACCAGAAGCGCCGCAACCAGTGTCGAGATCGCCACACGCTTCAGGAGCCAGGCTCTGGCCGTCTGCCAGGATTTCGTCGGTTGGATTTGCATCGGCGGGGTCCGGCAGTTCGTTCGGGAAGGGTCAGGTCGCCCTAGCGCAAAGCAAAGCGCATTGGCGAAGGCCGGCACCATCGTTACGTCTTTGCGGCGATGACGGGAAGGCTGCATCGGTCAAGGGTTCTCGACGGTCGGAATGGGACGGCCGGTTCGATGTCCGGAACGGCGGGAACGGAAACACGAGGCAGCATGGCGACGGGCAGCGACCAATTAAACCCCGCTTCAATCGACGCAGCGTGTCGAGAGCCGGCGTCAGCCGAGGCGGCGTGTGTGCCGGTGCGGGACTTTTCGCCGCAGGAGCGGGACGCTGTCTACCGGGTCATCGCCGAACGCCGTGACGTGCGGGACGAATTCCTCGCCCGCCCGCTCGAAGACGCGGCGCTCAGGCGCATCCTGGAGGCGGCCCACATGGCGCCGTCGGTCGGCCTTTCGCAGCCCTGGAACTTCATCCTGGTGCGCGACACGGCGATGCGGACGAAGATCCACGCCGTCTTCACCAGCCGCAACGCCGAGGCCGCCGAACGCTTCGACGGGGAGCGGGCCGCGCATTACCGCAGCCTGAAGCTGGAAGGCATCCGCACCGCACCTCTCAATATCTGCGTCACCTGTGATCGCGCGCGCGGCGGTCCGGTTGTGCTCGGCCGCACCCACCAGAACGACACCGATCTCTATTCGACCGTCTGCGCGGTCCAGAACCTCTGGCTCGCCGCGCGGGCCGAGGGAATCGGCGTCGGCTGGGTCTCGATCTTCGAGGAGGGCGATCTGAAGCCCATTCTGGGCATCCCCGAGGAGATCGTCGTCGTCGCCTATCTGTGGTGGGATATGTCGTCGAACGCTTCGACCGCCCGGAACTGGAGGCGCGGCGTTGGGCGAAGCGGCGCGCACTCGACGAACTGGTGTTCGAGGAGGGCTGGGGCCGGAGAGCCAACGTGGCCAAGGGGCCGGATTGAGGTCACGGACGATCACCGGTGGCCCCGATTGCCGGCGATCGAATCCGTCCCGGTCCTCGCGCCAAACACAGACAGCCGCGGCCCGGTCATCAGGCCGCGTCAGACAACCCCAGAAGTTCCCGTGCTTCACTGACGCTTGCGGCGTGCCGCCCGTGGCGTTCGCAGCGCTCCACGACCAGATCGACCAGCGCCGCGTTCGAGGGCGCCAGGCGCAGCTTGTCGAGGCGGACATTGTCTTCCAGGCCCGTGCGGCAATGGCCGCCGAGTTCGAGGCTCCATTCGGCGAGCGTGATCTGGTTGCGGCCGATGCCGGCGCCGGTCCATGTTGCGTCGGGCGCGAGACGCTTCAGCGTCGTCACGTAGAACTCGAAGCTGTCGCGATCGACCGGCATGGCGTTCTTGACGCCCATGACGAACTGGACGTGCAGCGGACCCTTGATGGCCCCGGCCTTCTGCATCGCGACGGCCTGAAAAATCATCGACAGATCAAAAGCTTCGATCTCCGGCTTCACATGGTGAGTCAGCATTTCCCCGGCCAGCCAGTCGACCAATTCCGGCGGGTTCTCATAGACCCGGGTCGGGAAATTGACCGAACCGGTGGACAGCGAGGCCATGTCTGGCTGCAAGGACAGCATGGCGCCGCGGGTCCTGCCGGCACCGGAGCGCCCGCCGGTCGAAAACTGCACGATCATGCCGGGGCAGTGCTTGCGAAGACCTTCCATCAGCCGCCCGAACTTTTCCGGGTCCGAGGAGGGCGTCGCGTCGTCGTTGCGCACGTGGCAGTGGGCGAGCGTCGCGCCGGCCTCGAAGGCTTCCTGCGTCGATTCGACCTGTTCGGCGACTGTGATCGGGACCGCCGGGTTGTCGGCCTTGGTGGGCAGCGACCCGGTAATCGCGACGGTGATGATGCAGGGGCTGGTCATGGCGGAGGTTTTCCGCCGGTCAGGCGGAAATGTCGAGAGGGCAAGCCTCCGGCTCGCCAAATCGCCTTCACAGTCCGAGTTCGGTCAGCCCAGGGAAATCGGCGGGGCGGGGTCCGAGGTCCCAGGTGAATTTGCGCTCGGTCTCCTCGATCGCCACGTCGTTGATCGAGGCTTCGCGACGCGCCATCAGGCCATGCTGGTCGAACGCCCATTGCTCGTTGCCATAGGCGCGAAACCACTGGCCTGCGGCATCGTGGAATTCGTATTGAAACCGCACGGCGATGTGGTTGTCGTGGAAGGCCCAGAGCTCCTTGATCAGCCGGTATTCGTGTTCCTTCGCCCATTTGCGCGTGAGAAATTCGGCGATGGCCGCCCGGCCGGAGAAGAAATCCGAGCGATTCCGCCAGATGCTGTCGGGGGTATAGGCGAGGGCGACCTTCTGCGGGTCGCGGCCGTTCCAGGCGTCCTCGGCCTTGCGGGCCTTTTGCGTCGCCGTCTCGAAGGTGAAGGGCGGCAGCGGAGGGCGGGTCTCAGTCATACTGGGCTCCTCGAGATGAAAAGAAATCTGATGCAACAAACGTCCGGCGGTCCGGTCATCGCCTGACGCATTCCTTATCAGACAGTGAGGCCATTGCACTGTCCGTCAAGCCGTTCGCGATGCGAACAGGACTAGGTTGCCGCTGCTAAAGGTCGGTGTCGGCGCGAGCGACGATTGCGCCGGACGGACCTTGAGGTTACCCCGTTCGCGCAAGTGACCAGCGTCGGCGATGCGCGAGACCAGTTCGACCCAAGGAGGATCCGATGCAACCGATCGAACCGCGCGGCGGCCTCTGGCGTGTCGGGCATGGGCGCACCCTCGAACTCGGCCGGACCGCCACCATCATGGGCATTCTCAACGCGACGCCCGACAGCTTTTCCGATGGTGGGCGATATGCCAGCGTGGAGGCCGCTGTGGCCGAGTCGCTGAAGATGGTCGCCGAAGGCGCTGCGATCGTTGACATCGGCGGTGAATCCACGCGTCCGGGTGCGACGCCCATCGACGCGGCCGAAGAGCAACGCCGCATCCTGCCTGTCATCGAAGAACTCAGCCGAATCTCGGACTGCCTGATCTCCGTCGACACCTATCGTGCCGAGACGGCGCGGCTGGCGGTCGAGGCTGGTGCGCACATCGTCAACGACATCTGGGGCGCACAGAAGGATGAGGGCATTGCCAGGGTCGCGGCCGAGACCGGCTCCGGATTTTGCCTGATGCATAACTCCCGTCAGCTCGAGGAGCGCCCGCGCGAGATCGAAGCGGATCTTATCGCCGACCAGTTCGCTTTCCTGAAGCGTTCGCTGGAGACCGCACGGGCCGCAGGCGTCGCCGACCAGTCGATTCTCCTCGATCCGGGCTTCGGCTTCGGCAAGGGCGGGTCGGAGAACCTGCAACTGCTCGCGCGGCTCGACGAGTTGATGGCGCTCGGCTTCCCGCTGCTCGTCGGCACCTCGCGCAAGCGCTTCGTTCGCGGCGCGATCGGCCGCGAGGACCCGGAGCCCGACATCGCGACCGCCGTCACCAGCGGCCTGATGCGCGAGCGCGGCGCCGACGTGTTCCGTGTGCACAACGTAAAGGTCAATCGCGATGCCCTGGCCATCACCGACGCGATGCTGCGATCGGTGCGGGACGCAGCAGCTTGATCGTAGCGAAGCCAAGTGCGCGCCCGGCGCTGATCGGCCTCGGCGGCAATATCGGTGACCCGCCCGGGACGATGGCAGCGGCGCTGCAGATGCTCGACGGACGGGACGACACGGCTGTGATGGCCGTCTCGCGGCTTTATCGCACGCCGCCCTGGGGCGTCACCGACCAGCCGTATTTCTACAACGCTTGCGCGGCAGTCGAAACACAGCTTTTGCCGCGAGCGCTTCTCGATCTCTGCCTTGCGACCGAGCGCCACTTCAAGCGCGAGCGCCGCGAGCGCTGGGGACCGCGCACGCTCGATTTGGACGTCCTCGATTATGATGGCGAGACAGTTCAGGACGATGCGCTGACGCTCCCGCATCCGCGCATCGCAACCCGCGCCTTCGTGCTGATCCCGCTGCGCGAAATCGCGCCGGCGTTTCGCACGGGCGGCGAGACGATCGAGG
>JBBSUS010000024.1:0-11173 GCA_038234195.1 Hyphomicrobiales bacterium
AGCGCATTCGAAAGCTGGACGATGGGCGGAACGGACCGTGGGTCGGGCAAGGGCGGCTCTTCGAGGCAAGGGATTCGCGTCGATCGACCCTAGTCCTGCCGGGGCACCGGTACAAACGGTGCAGGCCTCGATCGCTGTGGAGCGTGCGGCCGCGCTGGCGCTTCTGGCCGATGTCTTGGGTTTCGTCGGGGTCCCTTCCTCGGGGGATCGCACTTCGTCGCAAGACGCTTATCTGGGTGGGGAGACATTCCAAACCGCAAGGAGACCGCCATGGCGACGAGTGTGAAGAGCATGATGGAAACGGCCGGCTCGGCCGTGCCGAAGATCGACGCCGCGGAAGCCAGACGGCTGATCAGCGAGGAAGACGCGCTGGTCATCGACGTTCGCGAGGGGCCGGAGGTTCAGGCCACCGGCAAGGTGAAGGGCGCCCACCACGTGCCGCGCGGCACGCTGGAGTTCAAGGCTGACCCTGAGGCTCAGACCCACGACGCGGCCTTTCGTGCCGATCGCCCGATCGTCGTCTATTGCGCCTCCGGCGGCCGGGCGGCGCTCGCCGGCCAGACCCTGAAGCAGATGGGCTACGACAAGGTCTACAATCTCGGTGGCTTCAAGGACTGGGCCGAGGCCGGCGGCGAGACCGAAGACGTTCCAGGCTGACGCCAGCGCTGTCGAACGACAGGCGTGTCGGCGTCATCACGGAGAAAGGCCGGTCGCACCCGCGGCCGGCCTTTCCTACTTTTTCGAAGGCTTCGTGTCGGTGGCGACGCTCAGTCGCGCTCTTCCAGCATGACGAAGACCGAGCGCGCCTTGACCACCAGCGTGTCCGGCGCGTCGATGGTGCGCGGTTCGAGCTGCGGCCAGTCGGACTGGATGTAGAGGACGAAATGATGGGCCTCGCGCGGGGAGGGGAGCGTCACCTCGGCGTCCTCGTGTGCGCCGTTGACGTAGATCACCGCGCGCTCGCCCTCGTCCTCGCCTTCCTGGCAAGGCGCGTAGACCGACATGCCGAGGAAACGCCGCGAGGCATCGGAGAAATCGGCGTCGTCCATCGCCTCGCCATCCTCCTTGAGCCAGACGACATCCGGTTCCTCGCCGCCCTCGACCGTGTCGCCGGTGAGGAACTTGTCGGCCGAAAGCGCCGGATGTTCGCGCCGCAGCTTGGCGAGCTTGCCGGTGAACTCGATCAGCACTTCGTCGGCGTTCTCCCAGTCGAGCCAGGTGATCTCGTTGTCCTGGGCGTAGCCGTTGTTGTTGCCGCCCTGGGTGCGGCCGAACTCGTCGCCGGCAACGATCATCGGCGTGCCGCGCGAGACGAGCAGGGTCGCGAGCATCGCCCGGATATCCTTGCCGCGGGCGTCGATCACCTCAGGGTCGTCCGTCTCACCCTCGACGCCGTTGTTCCAGGAGTGGTTGTCGTTGTGGCCGTCGCGATTGTCCTCGCCGTTGGCCTCGTTGTGCTTCTCCTCGTACATGGCGATGTCGGCGAGGGTGAAGCCGTCATGGGCGGCGATGAAGTTGACGCCCACCGACGGCCTGCGGCCGTCATGATTGAACAGGTCGGCAGATCCGGCCATGCGCGTCGCCAGGGCGCCGATCATGCCGTCCTCACCCTTCCAGAACTTCCTGACGTCGTCGCGGAAGCGGTCCTGCCATTCGAACCAGGGCTTGGGGAAGTTGCCGACCTGATAGCCGCCGGGACCGACGTCCCACGGCTCGCCCACATGAATCCGGTCCTTCAGGACGTCGTCGGCCGCGACCATCTTGAAGAACGGCGCGTCGTGGGAAAAGCCGTCCGGCAGCCGGCCCAGTACCGTGCCGAGATCGTATCGGAAGCCGTCGATGCCGGTCGCCTGAACCCAGGTGCGGCAGACGTCGATGAACATCTGCGCCACCGGCGCCTTGTGGGTCGCCATGGTGTTGCCGGTGCCGGTGTCATTGAGCATGAACGCCGGCTCGCCCTCGGGGTGGCGGTAGTAGAGGAGGTTGTCGAGGCCGCGATAGCAGATCGTCGGCCCTTCCTCCGAGCCTTCGCCCGAATGGTTGAAGACCACGTCCAGAAGCACGCGGATGCCGCGCTGGTGCAGTGCCTCGACCGTCGCGCGGATTTCGGCGAAGCCTCCGGGCGCAAGCCGCGGATCGGGCGCCATGTGGGTGATCGGGTTGTAGCCCCAGGCATTGGTCAGGTTGAGGGCCATCAGATGACCCTCGTCGATCCAGGCCGCCAGCGGCATCAGTTCGACGGTCTCGACGCCGATCCTTTCCAGATGGTCGAGGAAGAACGGCTCGCGCAACGCCGCGACGTGGCCGCGAATCTCCACGGGAACCTCGGGATAACGCTGCGAGAATGCGCGGACCAGAAGCTCATAGGTGAAGCCCGGTCGGCCGAACGGCATCGGCTTGGCGTCGAGATCGAGATCGTGGACGATACAGCGCGGCATGAAAGCTGCCGAGTCGATCTGGCGCTCGGGTGGCGCCGTCAATGCGGGGCGGTAGGTGAACGGTCGATCGAGGGCCGTCGCATAGGGATCGACCAGGAATTTGGAAAAATCGAAGCGGTGCCCCTCTTCCGGCTTCCAGGGCCCTTCGGCGCGATAGCCGTAGCGGGCGCCCGCGGACAGTCCCGGCACGAAGCCGTAACGCACGCCGCCGTCGCGACCGGGCAGGGTCAGCCTGTCGGTTTCCTTGGTCCCGTTCTCGTCGAACAGGCACAGGACGAGGTCGTCGGCGTTCTCGGAATAGATGGCGAAGTTGACGCCGCCTTCGGCGGTCGTGGCGCCCAGCTTCGGCGCGCCGCGCTCGTCGGTGATGGTGTTGCTCATGGCAGCTCGTTTGTCGGGGGGAAAGGAACGATGCAATGCCGGGCCGAACAGGCCGGTCATTCGGTCAGGTTACGACGTCCGGCGCGTTACGCCCGGTGCGTTTCTTGATCTCACCGATAACATCGGCGGTATCGATCAGTTCCTTGAGTGCCTCCTCGGGCGATTCGCCGTGCTTGTCGGCGTTGCTCTCGTAGCGCTCGATATAGACCCTGAGGGTCGCGCCCTTGGTGCCGGTACCCGACAGACGATAGACGATGCGGGCGCCGCCCGAGAACAGGATGCGGATGCCCTGATTGGTCGAGACCGACCCGTCGATCGGGTCCTTGTAGGAAAAATCGTCGGCTTCGGAAACGACAAGCGTGCCGAAGCGCTGACCTGCCATCGAGGCGAGACGGTCGTGCAGCGAGCCCATCAATCCCTCGGCTTGTCTCTTGTCGACCTCCTCGTAGTCGTGGCGCTGGTAGTAGGTGCGGCCGAACTCCGACCAGTGGCTCGTCACGATCGCCTGCACGCTCTCGCGGCGTTCGGCCAGGATGTTGAGCCACAGCAGCACGGCCCACAGCCCATCCTTCTCGCGCACATGGTCCGAGCCCGTGCCGGCGCTTTCTTCGCCGCAGATGGTCACCAGTCCGGCATCGAGGAGATTGCCGAAGAATTTCCAGCCGGTCGGCGTCTCGTACATTCCGATCTTCAGCTTGGCGGCAACCTTGTCGGCAGCCTGGCTAGTCGGCATGGAACGGGCGATACCGGCAATGCCCTTGGCGTAGGCCGGAGCCAGATGCGCGTCGGCGGCCAGCATCGCCAGCGAATCCGAGGGCGAGACGACGATGCCCTTGCCGACGATAAGGTTGCGGTCGCCATCCCCGTCGGAGGCCGCGCCGAAATCCGGGCCGTCCGGCGCCATCAGGTGGTCGATCAGATCCTTGGCGTGGACGGCGTTCGGGTCGGGATGGCCGTCGCCGAAATCCTCCAGCGGGACGCCGTTGACGACCGTGCCTTTCGGCGCGCCCAGGCGGTTTTCCAGGATTTCGTGAGCATAGGGGCCGGTAACCGCGTGCATGGCGTCGAAGCGCATGGTGAAGCCGGAGGCGATGAGGTCGCGAATCTTCGCAAAATCGAACAACTCCTCCATCAGCGCCGCATAGTCGGCAACCGGATCGATCACTTCGACCACCATGTCGCCGAGCTTCGTCTCCCCCAGCTTGGACAGGTCCGGCGCCGTCTCCGTCCAGACCCGATACCGGGTCATCGACGTCGCTTTCTCGTAGATCTTGGCGGTGATCGTCTCCGGGGCAGGGCCACCATTCGACATGTTGTACTTGATGCCGAAATCGCCCTTCGGACCGCCGGGATTGTGGCTCGCGGACAAGATGATGCCACCCGCGGCCTGGCGCTTGCGGATGATATTGGAGGCCGCCGGCGTCGACAGGATGCCGCCCTGGCCGACGATCACCCGAGCATAGCCGTTGGCCGCCGCCATCCGGATGGCGATCTTGATTACGTCGCGATTGTAGAAGCGACCGTCACCGCCGATGACCAAGCTTTCGCCATCGCCGGTCGCCACCGCGTCGAAGATCGCCTGGATGAAGTTCGCTGCGTAATTATGCTGCTGGAAATGCGGCACGGTCTTGCGCAGCCCCGAGGTTCCGGGCTTCTGGTCGTCATAGGGGGTGGTGGCGATCGTTTCGATCATGGTCGTCTACTCTTTCGTCAGCTCGCGATACAGATCGGCGTACAGCCCGGCGCTGGCGCGCCAGGAGACGTCGGTCTTCATCGCCGCCGCCTGCATGGCGGACCAGATGGGCTTGTCGTCGTATAGCTTGAGGGTGCGGTCTACGGCCTTGAGCAGCGAGTCGAGATCGGGCTCGTCGAAAATCACGCCGGTGGCGACGCCGGCGCTCGTCGCCGCATAATTGGCATCGACGACAGTGTCGGCGAGGCCACCGACCTTGGCGACGATCGGAATGCAGCCATACCTCAACCCATAGAGCTGGGTGAGGCCGCAGGGCTCGAAGCGTGACGGGATCATGATGGCGTCGGCGCCGGCCTGTACGCGGTGGGAGAGGACCTCGTCGTAGCCGATGCGCACGCCGATCCGGTCGGGATGGCGGGCGTGGGCGGCCTGGAAGCGACCCTCGATCATCGGATCGCCCGAGCCGACGATCACCAGCCGCACGCCGCGCTCAACCAGCGCATCGCAGGCGTCGGCGACGATGTCGAGACCTTTTTGCCAGGTGAGGCGGCTGACGACCGCGAGGATCGGCGTGTCATCGCTTCGCAGGCCGAATTCACCTTCGATAGCGCGCTTGTTGTGGATGCGCGCCTTGGGTGCACGCACGGAATAGGGCTTGGCGAGGGCCTTGTCGGTTTGCGGATTCCAGACCTCGGTGTCGATGCCGTTGACGATGCCCACCAGCCGGTCGCCGCGCCCGCGCAACAATCCGTCGAGCCCCATGCCGCCGGTGGCGGTGAGGATTTCCTCGCCATAGGTCGGGCTGACGGTCGTCACGGCGTCGGCGGCGTGCAGGCCGCCCTTCAGATAGCCGACATTGCCGTAATATTCGACGCCTTCAATCGACCAGGCGGCCGCCGGCAGCCCGAGTTGCGGGAAGATCGTGTGGGGATAACTGCCCTGGAAGGCGAGGTTGTGGATCGTCACGACGGTCTTCGGTGCGGGCTTGTTGGAGACGGCCAGATACACCGGCGCGAGGGCCGCCTGCCAGTCGTGGGCATGCAGGATGTCCGGATTGTAGCTCTTGACGGCGCCTTGCGCGATCAGCGCCCCGACCCGGGAGAGCGCGGCAAAGCGAGCCCAGTTGTCGGGGTGGTCGTAGCCTGCGGCGGTGAGGTAGGGCCCGCCCGAGCGCTCGAAGAGATGCGGCGCGTCGAGCACCAGGAGATCGAGCCCACCGACCCGGGCGGCCAGCACCGCGGCGGGGCCGCCGAACAGCGCCTTGAATTGGGCGACGGTTCGGGTTTCACCGAGCTGCCGCATGACATCGGGATAGCCGGGCATCAGCGTGCGCACGGCGACGTCGTGCTCGGCGAGTGCCAGCGGCAGCGCGCCCGCGACGTCGGCAAGCCCTCCGGTCTTGATCAGCGGAAACACTTCCGACGCGACGGACAGGACGCTGATGGTCATGGTCTGACCGCCATCGGAGTGGGCGCCTCCCGTCGGCCCGCCGCCGTTTGGTGAGCGACCCGCATCAGTAGCTGAGCTTGTCGATCATCGTCTTGGTGACGAGACAGATGCCGCTTTCGGTGCGCCGGAAGCGCTTGGCATCGAGTTCGGGATCCTCGCCGATGACAAGGCCATCGGGAATGTGGACGCCGCGGTCGAGCACTGCCTTGGTGACGCGCGCATGGCGCCCGATCTGGCAGTGCGGCAGCACGACCGCATGTTCCAGCAGCGAATAGGAGCGCAGGCGCACACCTGTGAACAGCAGCGAGCGGTTGAGATGGCCGCCCGAGATGATGCAGTCGCCCGACACCAGCGAGGAGACCGCCGAGCCGCGCCGTCCGTCCTCGTCATGAACGAACTTGGCGGGCGGATTGATCTCGGCATAGGTCCAGATCGGCCAGTCTCGATCGTAGATGTCGAGCGGCGGAATGATGTCGGTGAGGTCGATATTGGACTGCCAATACGCGTCGACCGTTCCGACATCGCGCCAGTAGGCCTCGGTGTCCGGCTCGTTGGCCGATCGCACCACCGAGCGGTTGAACCGGTGCGCGACGGCGGTGCCGTGCTTGACGATATGCGGGATGATGTCCTTGCCGAAATCGCGAGCGGACTGCGGGTCGGCGGCATCGCGGCGCAGCTGGTCCATCAGGAACTTCGTCTCGAAGACGTAGATGCCCATGGAGGCCAGCGCCGTGTCGGGGCGGCCGGGGATGGGGGGCGGGTCCTTGGGCTTTTCGACGAAGGCGGTGATCTTGTAGTTCTCGTCGACATGCATGACGCCGAAGCCGACCGCTTCCATGCGCGGGACTTCCAGGCACCCGACGGTCACGTCGGCGCCGGAATCCACATGCTGCTGGAGCATGATCTCGTAGTCCATCTTGTAGACGTGGTCGCCGGCGAGGATGACGATGTAGCGCGGCGCGTAGTCCTCGATGATGTCGATGTTCTGGTAGACCGCGTCGGCGGTACCGGCATACCACTGGTCCTCGGAGACGCGCTGCGAGGCCGGCAGGATGTCGAAGCTCTCGTTGCGGCCCGGGCGCAGGAAGTTCCAGCCGTTCTGCAGGTGCCGGATCAGGCTGTGCGCCTTGTACTGGGTGGCGACGCCGATGCGGCGGATGCCGGAATTGATGGCGTTCGACAGGGCGAAGTCGATGATGCGCGTCTTGCCGCCGAAATAGACCGCCGGCTTGGCGCGTGTATCGGTCATCTCCATCAGCCGGCTGCCGCGTCCGCCGGCGAGCACATAGGCCATCGTGTCACGGGCAAGCGGCCCGGCGCGTCGTTGTTCAGCCATCGAATTCTTCCTCCCTTATTCTTCCGAGGACGCCGAAACCGCGGCTGTCCCGGCATCCTCGAACCGAGGCGATAAGCTTCTGAACGGCTCCGCTCCCAGTGGCAGAGAACACGAATTGGCCTTGCAGAGGCAAGCGGTCATTGCGCGACGCGATCGAATTCGCGCCGTCACTCAGGCCTTCTGGCCCGGACCGGCCTGCCAGATGTCCTTGGCATATTCTCGGATCGAGCGGTCCGAGGAAAACCAGCCCATGCGCGCAGTGTTGTGGACGGCCTTCTCGTGCCAGGCAGCCTGGTCACGATAGAGGTGATCGAGATCGCGCTGGGTGTCCCAGTAGGCCTTGAAGTCGGCGCAGGTCATCCACCAATCGTTGTTGTAGAGATTGGACACCAGCTCGTGATAGCGGCCCGGATTGTCCGGCGAGAACAGACCCGACGAGATCGCGTCGAGGGCGCCGCGCAGCAGCGGATCATTCTCGATGATCGAGCGGCCCGAATGGGTCTCGCGCCGACGCTGGGCGACCTCCTGCGCGGTGAGGCCGAAGATGAAGATGTTGTCCTCGCCGACATGCTCCAGCATCTCGACATTGGCGCCGTCCAGCGTGCCGATGGTCAGGGCGCCGTTCATGGCGAACTTCATGTTGCCGGTGCCCGAGGCTTCGAGGCCCGCGGTCGATATCTGCTCGGACAGATCCGCCGCCGGCATGATGATCTCGGCAAGGCTCACATTGTAGTTCGGGATGAACAACAGCTTCAACAGGTCCTGCACCGCCGGGTCGTTGTTGATGACGCGTCCGACATCGTTGGCGAGGTGGATGATCTCCTTGGCGGCCGTGTAGCTCGGGGCCGCCTTGCCGGCGAAGATCTTCACGCGCGGCGTCCAATTGCGCTCGGGATGCGAGCGGATCTGGTTGTAGAGAGCCACCGCCTCGATGATGTTCAGGAACTGCCGCTTGTACTCGTGGATGCGCTTGACCTGGATGTCGAAGATCGCGTCCGGGTTGACGGGCGTTGCCATCCGCTCGGAGATGACGTTGGCCAGCCGCACCTTGTTTTCGCGCTTGACCGCGGCGAAGCGCTCCCGGAACGAGGCGTCATCGGCCATGGCGTCGATGCCGGAGATCTTTTCGATGTCGTCGAGGAAGTCTGGCCCGATGGCGTCGGTGACCAGCCGGGTGAGGCCGGGATTGGCCTGCATCAGCCATCGGCGCGGGGTGACGCCGTTGGTCTTGTTCTGGATGCGCTCGGGATAGAGCCGGTGAAGGGCGTGGAACACCGTCTCCTTCATCAGGTCGGTGTGCAGCGCCGACACGCCGTTGATGGCGTGGGAGCCGACGAAGGCCAGTTGGCCCATGCGCACGCGCCGACCGTTGCCCTCGTCGATCAGCGAAATCGCTGCGATCTGACCATCCTCGAAACCCTTTTCCTGGGCCGCATGGCGGATCACGCCGGCATTGATCGCGTAGATGATCTGCATCTGGCGCGGCAACAGCCGCTCGAAGAGCGAGATCGGCCAGTGTTCCAGCGCTTCCGGCAGCAGCGTGTGGTTGGTGTAGGAGAAGGTCGCCTTGGTGGTTGCCCAGGCGGCCTCCCAGTCGAACTCGTGCACGTCGATCAGAAGCCGCATCAGTTCGGCGACCGAAACCGCCGGGTGGGTGTCGTTGAGCTGGATCGAGACCTTGTCGGCAAGGTTGGTCAGGTCGTCATTTTCGGACAGATGCCGCCTGATGATGTCCTGCAGCGAGGCCGAGGAGAAGAAATATTCCTGGCGCAGCCGCAGCTCCTGGCCGGCCTGGTGGCTGTCGGCGGGGTAGAGCACCCGGGTGATCGCCTCCGCCTTGTTGGATTCGACCAGCGCGCCGATGTGATCGCCGGAATTGAACGCGTCGAGCAGGATCGGGTCGAGCGACTGGGCGCTCCACAGGCGCAGCGTGTTCACCTGGGTCCCGCGCCAGCCCACCATCGGTGTATCAAAGGCGACGGCGAGCACCCGCTCGGCCGGGCGCCAGACCTGCCGCACCGGCTTGCCGGGTTCCTGGACGGCCGAAATCTTGCCGCCGAAGCCGATTTCATAGGATGAGTCGCGGCGCTCGAACTCCCACGGGTTGCCGTGGACGAGCCAGGTCTCAGGCAGCTCCACCTGGGCGCCGTCGGCGATCTCCTGCCGGAAGAAGCCGTGGACGTAGCGGATGCCGTAGCCGTAGCCGGGCACGCCCGTCGAGGCCATGGATTCCATGAAGCAGGCGGCGAGGCGACCGAGGCCGCCATTGCCGAGAGCCGCGTCCGGCTCCAGCAGTTCGACCATGTCGAGCTCTACGTCGTAGCGTGCGAGGGCTTCGCGGATCGGCTCGGTGAGGCCCAGATTGCTGATGGCGTCGCGCAGCATGCGGCCGATCAGGAATTCCATCGACAGATAGCAGACGCGCTTGCCGCCGCTGGCCTCCGCCTTTTCGGCCGATTCAAACCAGTGGTCGATGATGCGATCGCGCACGGCCAGGGTGGTGGCGCGCAGCCAGTCGTATTTGCGCGCTTCCTTGGGATTCTTGCCGATCGAGTAGGTCAGCTTTTCGACGATCTGCCGAGCCAGCGTGTCGGTGTCGTTCTGGCGGGGTTCGGGCTTGCTGGCCCGGCCGGTGATCCCGGCGGTGCCCGTCTTGGCGATGGCCGACATGTTTACGATCCCCTCATGGTCTTCAGAACGGCGACGAGGCCGGCGGTCGAACCGTCCTGGCCTTCGGTGCCCGTGTCTCCGGTGACGACGGGCCTGAGACCCGTGGCGAGTTCCTTGCCGAGCTCGACGCCCCATTGGTCGAACGCGTTGATGCCGAACAGGGTGGCTTCGACGAAGACCCGATGCTCGTAGAGCGCGATCAGCCGACCGAGCGTTGCCGGATCGAGCGTGCGATACAGGATGGTGATCGAGGGCCGGTTGCCGGCGAAGACACGGTGTGGCGCAATCCGGTCCGCGTCCTCGGCCGAGCGGCCGGCGGCGAGGAGCTGCTGTCTGGCTTCGTCGAGCGTGCGTCCGCGCATCAGGGCGGCGCTTTGCGCCAGGACATTGGCAAGCAGGAGATCCTGATGGTCTCGCATCGCCGAGCCCTCATGGGCGATGGCGCCGGCCAGGAATTCCACCGGCACCGTGTCGGTGCCCTGATGCAGCAGCTGGAAGAAGGCGTGCTGTCCGTTGGTGCCCGGCTCGCCCCAGGCGACGGGCCCCGACACGGCCACCGGATTGCCGTCGAGATCGACGCTCTTGCCGTTCGATTCCATGTCGAGTTGCTGGAGATAGGCCGGAAAGCGGGACAGCCGCTGATCGTAGGGGATGATCGCGCGCGTCGGATAGTGGCAGGCGGCGCGGTGCCACCAGCCGACCAGGCCGAGAAGCACCGGCAGGTTCTTGGCCAGCGGCGCCGTCTTGAAATGCTGGTCGATCTCGCGCGCGCCGGCAAGAAATTCGCGGAAGCGCGTGGCGCCGATGGCGATCATGATCGACAGGCCGATCGCCGACCACAGCGAGTAGCGCCCGCCGACCCAGTCCCAGAAGCCGAACGTCGTCTCGATGCCGAACGTCGCGGCAGCCTCGACGTTCGTCGTCGTCGCGACGAAATGCTTCGCAGTGTCGGTGCCGCCGCTGGCGTCGAACCAGGCCTTCGCGGCGTGGGCATTCGCCATCGTCTCCTGGGTCGTGAAGGTCTTGCTCGCGATGACGAACAGCGTCTCGGCGGGCTTGATCCGGCGCAGCACCGGCGTGATGTCGTGGCCGTCGACGTTCGAGACGAAATGGAACGTGAGCCCGGGATGCGCGAACGCGTCGAGCGCAGGCACGACCATCTGCGGCCCGAGGTCGCTGCCGCCGATGCCGATGTTCACGACATCG
>JBBSUS010000025.1:0-11115 GCA_038234195.1 Hyphomicrobiales bacterium
CGCTTCCCCCGCAGGTCGGCCTCGCGATGGCGGCGCTCGGCGTGGTGTGCGGTGTCCTGTTCGTGCGGCATGCCCGGCGGGTGGAGGAACCGGTCCTGAAGCTTTCGCTCCTGCGGACGGAGACCTTCAGATCGGCGATCGTCGGCGGCAGCCTGTTCCGGGTCGGTGCGGGCGCCATGCCCTTCCTCCTGCCGCTGATGCTGCAACTCGGTTTCGGCTACACGCCGCTGCAATCGGGCCTCATCACCTGCGTGTCGATCGGCGGCGCCATGGGGATGAAATTGCTCGCCAGGCCGATCCTGCAGCGCTTCGGCTTTCGCACGACGCTGATCACGACGGCGATCCTGGGCGGCGGCCTGATGGGCGCGGTCGGCATCTATCGGCCGGATTCGCCGATCGTCATCGTGGTGCTGCTGTTGTTTGTTGGCGGCTTTTTCCGCTCGATGTTCTTCACCTCGATCAACGCGCTGGCCTTCGCCGACGTGCCGAAGACGCTCACCGGCGATGCCACAGCGATGATCGCCGCCGTCCAGCAGGTGTCGGTCGCCATGGGCGTGGCGCTGGCCGGCGGCATCCTGGAGGCGGGCATGGCGCTGGCTGGACGCACGACGTCCACGGTCGGCGA
This sequence comes from Hyphomicrobiales bacterium, assembly GCA_038234195.1. Classification (GTDB taxonomy): domain Bacteria; phylum Pseudomonadota; class Alphaproteobacteria; order Rhizobiales; family Rhizobiaceae; genus Aurantimonas. Next base: position 626 of record JBBSUS010000025.1, read on the forward strand.
CTTCTCCGTCGCGTTCTTCACCATCGGCGTGCTGACGATTTCCGCGTCCTTCGTCTTCATGACGCTGGGGCGCGAGGCCGGCGACGAGGTGGCGGGCCGCCGCCTGCCCGCCGAATAGGCGGCGCGTTCGCCGCGCCCTCAGCCGAGCGGGCCGATCTCGTCATCCACCTCGTCATCCTCGGCCTGGGTATCGCGGTTGCGGCTGGCATCCCAGCTGCCGTCCGGCCCCAGGCGCTGGCCCTTGAAGCTCTTGGCCAATAGATAGAGCTCGACCGAGCCTTCGCGGGAGGCCGGCGGCTTGACGTGATGGACCGAGACGAAGTTCTTCTTGAGCAGGGCCAGCAATTCACCCTCGGTGCCGCCCTGGAAGGTCTTGGTGAGAAAATGCCCGCCCGGCCGCAATGTCCGGAGCGCGAAATCCGCTGCCACCTCGACGAGATGCATGGTGCGCAGATGGTCGGTGCGACGATGGCCGATGGTCGGTGCGGCCATGTCCGACAAGATGATGTCCGGGTCGCCGCCAAGGGTTTCAAGCAGCTTCTTCGGTGCGTCGTCGTCGAGGAAATCCATGAGCAGGACCGTCGCTCCGGGCACCGGCTCGACCACCAGATAGTCGATGCCGACGACCCGGATATCGTCCGCCACCGAACCGGTGCGCTCGACCGCCACCTGGCACCAGCCACCCGGTGCCGCGCCCAGATCGACGACGCGCTGGCCCGGCTTGAACAGACCGTAGCGATCGTCGATCTCGATCATCTTGTAGGCGGACCGGGCGCGATAACCCTCGGCCCGGGCCTTGCGGACATAGGGGTCGTTGAGTTGCCGTTCGAGCCAGCGGCGGGACGAGATCTTCAGCCCGCGCTTCTTCTTGACCTTGACGGTCATGCCCCGGCTGTCGCTCCGTGACGTCATCGATATCATCCTTCAGATCAAGGGCGCCGGTCGCGGCGCCAGACGCCGTCGGCCACCATCATTTCGGTCAAGAGCCCCTCGCGCAGGCCGCGATCGGCCACGCGCAAAGCCTTCGCAGGCCAGACCCGGCGGATGGCCTGCAGGATCGCGCACCCGGCCAACACCAGATCGGCCCGGTCGCTTCCGATACACGGATTTGCGACCCGCTCCTCGAAGCTCCAGCCGGCGATCTTTCCGACCAGTAGATCGGCCTCGGTGTCGGTGAGCCAGAGTCCGTCGACCTGGCGGCGATCGTAACGCTCCAGGCCAAGATGCACGCCGGCAAGCGTCGTCACGGTGCCTGAGGTGCCAAGAAGATGAAAGCGCTCGCTGCCGACGAGGCCGCCCAGCTTGTCGCGGCCGGAAAATTTCTCGATCATCGCCGCGGTCTCGAGGATCATCGTCTCGAACAGTTCGGGCGTGACGTTGCGGCCGCCATGGCGCTCGGCGAGTGTCACGACGCCGACCGGCAGCGACGTCCAGGCGACGATGCGCTTCGACAATTGCCGCCTGTCGTCGCCGCGCAAATCGAGCAGCGCGATTTCCGACGAGCCGCCGCCGATGTCGAACAGCACGGCTCCGCGTGCCTTGCGGTCGATCAGCGAGCCGCAGCCGGAAACGGCGAGCCGCGCCTCGGTTTCACGGGACACGATTTCGAGCTTCAGGCCGGTCTTTTCCTCGACCTCCTCGATGAACTCGGCGCCGTTGGCGGCCTGGCGGCAGGCCTCGGTGGCAATCAGCCGGCAGCGGTCGACATCGCGCGCGCCGAGTTTTTGCGCACAGATGGCGAGGGCGGCGATGGCCCGGTCCATCGCTCCGCGCGACAGGCTGCCGGTGCGCCCGAGCCCTTCGCCGAGCCGCACGATGCGCGAGAAGGCGTCGATCACCCGAAACTGTCCCGGCCGCGTCGGAATGGCGATGAGCAGGCGGCAATTGTTGGTGCCGAGATCGAGCGCCGCGTAGGCCGGCGAACGGTGGACCTGCGGCTCGACGGCCCCACCGGCGAAATCAACCGATCTCGAGCTGGCGCCGAGCCGGTCGTGACCGGGAACCGCAGGCGGGGACACCGGGTTTCGATGCGCCATTGCGCCCGACGATGGCCATGGCGTCCGGTTCGGGGCCTGCCGCTGGCCGTCGCGCGCTACTGCGCCCGTGCCATCGCGAGCAGGACCGGCGTTGGTCGCGTTCGCGGTAAACCCGCTTTCCGGCAAACGGGGCTCGGCGCCATGGGCATTCGGCGGCGCTGGCATGTCGCCGGACCGCTGCCCGCCGACACCGGCAGGACCAGCTAACGCGGCGCCCTGGCTCGTCGATCCGTCGCCACTGCGAGGGCCACTTCGCCGGCGGGAACGCCGCCGCTTGGACTTGCGCTGACCGCGAACGTCATGTGGGCGGGCTGTCTCGTCGACATCACGCTTGTCCGGCATTTCGCCCGATCCGGAATGACCGCCGCCGACCTTCTCGTGGCGGCCGCGCGAACCGCGCGCCGATCGCACGGAAGCAACGCCGGCCGACGTCGCGGCCGGACCGGCGGTTCGATCGGGGCGCTCGCCGGCAGCGTCGGACGGGCGGGAGGACGTCTCGCTTGCGGGCTTGCGGCTGGCCTTTGCACGACGACGTCGACGCTGGCGCTTGGTCAGCGACGGTCGGTCGTCTGGCTCGCCTGCGGTCGTGTTGTCGGGCAACGACACGCGGCCGCGAAACGGCTCGCTGCCTTCATCGTCGCCGCCTTGAGTCGACCCTTTGCGGCTGCGGCTGGCCGTTTCACCCAGAGGGTCTTTCGGCGCGGCTGGATGCTGCGCTCGCTGCGCCGAGCGGCGTTCGGGGTAAGGCGCGTCAGGGCGAGCGGCCGGCCGGGCCTGTGTCGAAAGCGGAGCTGTGCTGCGACCCGCACGGGTCGTGTCGTCTCGGTCGGAGCGGGGCTCTTTTTCGATCAATTGCGACGGCGGACGGCTTCTCCTTCGGGATTCATGGTCACTCACACTGTCTTTCCGGCGCCGAGCGGCGCTGGGCCGCGCATGGGTCGCCTCATGTTTCGAGTTGGTGCCGAGTGTATCAATCGCCCGCGCAAGCACAAGGACCGAACGTGCCGTCACGCTGGCCCGTGACCCGGCAGTGGACGATCGCCGGTCGATCGGCCACCGCGATCCGTCGTCGGTCCATTGACGCGCCGCCCCGACCCTCGTGAGACTGCGCGTCAATAAAAAACCGGGGCAAAGGGTTCACACCGGCCCGCGACGTCGTTATAGAAAACCCGCGGCGTCAAACACGCCCGCGTCGTTTCGGCGACGTTTGGGGAATAGGTTAACGGTAGACCCACGGACTCTGACTCCGTTAGTCCTGGTTCGAATCCAGGTTCCCCAGCCAATGTTACCAACCTTCTGATTTCACTGACATCGATCCCAGCTGCGGCGCTTCTGCGGCCGAGTGGGACACAGGACTGCGACACACACGTGAGACACGGAGTGTCGAGACGGCCATCGGATCGGGCCTGGAGCGTCGTGGCGCGGTTTACTACTGGCGCAAGCGGCTGCCGCAATCCTGGGCAAAGCGATTGGGGACGAATCAGGTAAGATTGAGCCTGAAGACCAAGGACCTTGGCGCCGCCCGTTACCTCGGCGCCAGCCTGACCGCGAAGGCCGCCGATATCATCCTGGACGACTTCTCCGACGTCACGCTTGAACAATTGTCGGATCTCTTCCTCGCCGTTCTTGCCGAGCACCGGCGAACGCTTGCCATCCTTGCGGCTTTCTCGCATGCCGAGCCGAATTTTGATCCGGTTGTCGATGCCCGAGACGAGACGGCGATGGGCTGGTCGTATCGGCTGCTGTCGAAGAAAGGCGTTGCCGCACGCTTCGAAGAGGCCGACCGCAAATCGTTTGTGCTCGCCGATCTGGACGCGCCGACGATCGCCGCCGTCGAGCGAGGGCTAGCGCGAATGCAAGCCACGGGAGAAGCGCAGCCATCGAGGTTTCGGATCGAGGCTGCCATGTCTGCGGCGGAAATACCGCTTTCAGCCGCCACCATGGCGAAAGTCGAACCCGTTTATCTGCGAGCGCTCGGGGACGCGCTTCTCGAGACCCGAGCGCGTTATGTCGACAACCCGATCGATTTCGAAGAATTGACTGCAAAATCCAGGCACGAAGCGCAACCGGTTGCCGACGTGGAATCTGATCGTGCGAAGACGACCGACGGCTTTGCCGACCACCTCGCCAACGATGGCATACGCCATTCACCACAGGCCGGCGTTGGCGTATTGGGACAGCGGCTCTGGAAATCCATCAAATACGAGGAGGTCTATCTTCGGGCGTACGAGACCGTCAGCCATGCCCGGATATCGATCGGCCGATCTCTCGACTTTTACAACCGGCGACGTCCTCATTCGAGCTTGGGCCGAACAACACCGGACAAAGCCTACTTCAACCAGCAGCTGCTTGCAGCGGTCCAAACCCGGCGGTCAATCCACTTATCGAGCCGTCGAGGCTGTTCAGACAAACCGAGTCACCTCTGACGTCGAGATCAGCGCGGAAAGTGCCCATCCTGAAAAGCGCCTAAGATTGTCGTGTGCATAGCAATTTCTCCCATTTATTGTCGTTCGTTAGGTTCTCACACCGTTGTGTGTCGGGCTTATTACGACCGCGATCCATCGGCAGCCGCGTCGGCAATCAGTTGTTCGAGTTCGGAGCGGGTACCCGGCGCACCGGCAAGAACGACATCCCCATCACGCAACGCATCGGCGCCACTGAAATGCGATCAGGAAAGTGGAACTCGTCCCGTGAAAGGCAATCCATGATGTTTCTCTCATATATTTTCAGTAGTTACGCGATGCTGCCGTAGCCCGGTTTTGCAATCTCGTGAATCAGTGGTGGATGGTTTCCGAAGGAGGAAAATCGATCGTCATGTGAGCCACATCCGAGAGTGGCTCGACAGGTCCCGCCGTAAAGCCGAGTTCGCGCGTCATCTTCAGCATGGTCGTGTTCTGTCGCAGAATTTCGCCGAAGACGCGCTTCAATCCGCGCTCGCGCGCGTGCTGAAGGATCGCGTTCATCAACTGGTAGCCCAAGCCACGGCCTTTCATGTCCGATCTGACGAGAACGGCGAATTCGGCGGTGTGGTTTTCGGGGTCGGCGATAAGCCGCACGACCCCGAAGATCGGCCCTTCACCAAAACCGCTCGACGGCGCCACGGCGATCAGCGCGATTTCGCGATCGTAGTCGATCTGCGAGAAGCGCGCCGCCATCTTGTGGGGTAGGGTCTTCATCGGCCCCATGAAGCGCAGCCGCAGATCGTCCGGCTCGCATTGCAGAACCATCTGTGCCAACGCGGTTTCGTCTTCTGGCCTGATCGGACGCAGATGAAACGAAGTTCCGTCGCGCAGTTCGATCATCTGCTCGAGCGCTCTTGGATAGGGCCTGATGGCCGGTTCGGCCGCGGTCGTGCCGGAGGCTCGAAGTTCAACGCGCGCATCCAGCGCGATGACGCCGTCGCCGTCGGCCAACAGCGGATTGATGTCGAGCTCGGCGATTTCGGGCAACAGCACGGTCAGTTCCGACAAGCGGATGAGGACATCGGTCAGCCACTCCATCGGCACGGGACGAACGTCGCGGAAACCGGCGAGAAGCCGGGAGATTTCGGTGCCCTGGATCATTCGCTCCGCCAGCACGGAGTTCAGCGGCGGCAGACCGATGGCCCGGTCGCCGATCACTTCGGTCGCCTTGCCGCCGCGTCCGAACAGGACCACGGGCCCGAAGGTCCGGTCCGCCGCGATGCCGACGATCAATTCGTGAGCCTCGCTTCGCACGATCATGGGCTGAACCGTGAAGCCTTCGATGCGCGCTCCTGGCACCGCCCTTGCGACCGCTTCGGTCATGGCAGCCACTGCTTCGGCCATCTCGGCCGCCGAGCCGATGTTCAGGCGCACACCGCCAGCATCGGACTTGTGACTGACGTCGGGCGAAACGATCTTCAGAACCGCCGGTGATCCGACATCGGCGAAGCGCCTTTGCGCGTCCTCGGCATTCGTCACCAAATATGTCGGCACGGTCGGGATACCGAACAGCGCCAGGACACTCTTGGCTTCCCATTCGCTGAGTGTCGTGCGGCCTTCGGCGGTGGCTTTTGCGATGAGGTTTCTGGCTTCGGTCACGGCGGAGGGGGCGATCGTGACGCCTGCCGACGGGGTCTCCATCAGGAGTTCCTGGTTTCGGCGATAGGCGACCAGGTTGGTGAACGCCCTGACGGCATCTTCCGGGCTGTCGAAACTCGCGATCTTCTGGGATGCGAAAAACGAACGGACAGGCGCCGCAGCCGTGCCGCCGAGCCAGTTGGCGAGAATAGGAAAGTGGGGCCGCGTCACCGCGGCGTCGGCAACCGCTTTGCCGGCATCCATGCCGTCGGCGACCGCCGTCGGACAATTGATGACAAGGATGGCATCGCTTGCCTTGTCGGGTATCAGGATCTCGAGCGCGGCGGCATAGCGCGCGCCCGAAGCGTCACCGATGATGTCGACAGGGTTGGCCTTCGACCACATGGACGGAAGCACGCCGTCGAGTGCGAGCTTCGTATCGGGGTTCATTCCCGCAAGATTTCCGCCCACCGCTTCAAGTGCATCGACGGCCAGCACGCCCGCGCCGCCGCCATTGGTCAGAATGGTCAGCCGGTCGCCATCGACCCGCATTCCGGTCGCCAGCATCGCGGCCGCCTGGAACAGGTCCTCGATGGCCGTCACCCGCACGATCCCCGCCCGGCGGAACGCCGCGTCATAGACGGCATCTGATCCTGCCAGCGCCCCGGTGTGTGACAAGGCCGCTCTTGCGCCTTCGGCGCTGCGACCGGCCTTGATCACCAAGACTGGCTTCAGACGCGCGGCAATACGGGCGGCCGACATGAACTTCTTGGCGAAGGTGATGTTCTCGACATAAAGCAGGATCGAGCGGGTGGCGCGATCCATCGACAAGAAGTCGAGCATGTCGCCGAAATCGGCGTCACCCATGTCGCCGAGCGACACCACATGAGAAAAGCCAATGCCTCGCGCGTTTGCCCAGTCAAGGACGGCTGTGACGATCGCGCCGGACTGGCTGATGAGAGCGATGTCGCCGGGCGGCGGCATGAGATGGGAAAAGCTCGCATTGATGCCCAGTGGCGTCGATATCAGGCCGAGGCAGTTTGGTCCGACGAGCCGCATCAGATGCGGCCGCGCCGCGTCCAGTGTCTGTTGCCGCAAGGTCGATCCGCCGGCGAGCGCGTCGAGACCAGCCGAGATCACCACGCAGGCGCGGCAGCCGTTCAGCGCTAATTCCTTGACGATACCCGGAACGCTTGCGGCAGGGGTCGCGACAACTGCAAGGTCGGGCTTCACCGCAAGGGCCGCGATCGAGGCAAAACATTGGTGGCCCTCGATCGCCTCGGCGTGCGGATTGACGAACATCACCGGCCCGGCAAATCCACCGGACAGAAGGTTTCGCGCCAGCACATTGCCCACCGATCGCGGTGTTCGGCTCGCTCCGATGAGAGCGATCGAGGTTGGTGTGAACAGGGCATCAAAATTTCGAATACTCATAACGTCGACCTTCAACGATGCGTCCACCCGCTCACGAGGCTTGGACAACGTCGCTCACTGGATCGATAATGACGCGGGTTCGCAACAAGCGGTCGCACGAGTACACCGTGAGAACAAGCGCAGCCTCCGGAAGCCAGTATGGAGATTCTGCCGAGTTATGCTCCCAGCGAGTGCTTTCAGGAGCTTGAACGGTCGCCGTGGTCACTCCGTTCAGACATGAGGCGGAATCCCTGGCCATTCCTTAATGCCGCTTACGCCCGCGCGGGTGTCGAGCGTACGCATCTCCTGACGTCTGCGGCCTCCATTCTCTTCGCGTGCTGAACTCCGCGGCCATGGAGATTGACGACGAGAAGATCGACGCGGCGGTTTTGGCGGTTTTATGGCTGACGCTTCACGATGAGCGTCGCGCCTGGAAGAGTGGTCTGCCTCCCAAAAAGCGGTCCTCCCTGAAGTATGGTTTTTTAGCGGACCCTGACCCTTCGTTCTGGACCAGTTCGAAGGGTCAGGGTCCGGCCAACTCTGCACTAAGATTTGCCCCGGACCGCTCGGTGGAGCCGACCATCAGCTTCTCCAGCGGATCGCCGGCCTCGCTCAGCCGCACATACCGCTCGTCGACATCCCAGAAACCCGGCTGTCCTCGCATGCCATCCTCCCGATCTCGGTCAGAACGATGGAATCATAAACCCAAAGGAATGGGGAGGTTTTTCGAGGTGTCCAACCGGCCGCACCACGGTCATTGCGTCGGGACTATCAACGAACGCTTTCGCGGCACAAACGCCCTGAACATGAACCAGACGAACGCAAAGACGCCAACGCTGAATACGAGGTCCCCGGGGACGCGCATCCAAACAAAGGCTTGCATCATGGGGCTGTGCATGAACTCAGCCGATCGGGCGTACGAATACCCATCGTTGATGCTGGTATACGCCTGCCACGAGCCCTGCGGCAAAAGTGAGAAGAACGTCATCATCGCAAGCCCGATATTCAGGCACCAGAAGGTTGTCTTGAGTAGCTTCTCGCTCCAAAGCGTCACATCCGTCAATCCGCGTATGCAATAAAGTGTAAGACCTAGCCCAAGCATTCCATATACGCCAAACAACGCTCCATGCGCATGGTTTGCTGTCGTGTTAAGTCCCTGGATATAATACAGCGCGATTGGCGTATTGACAATAAAGCCGAACAATCCTGCTCCTACGAGATTCCAAAACAGAACTGCGGTGAAGAACATGAACGGCCAATGGTACGTCCGCTCCCAGGTTTCGATATTTTCCGCCTTGTGTCGACTATAGGCTTCAAATCCCACAACGAGCAGCGGCACCACTTCCAGCGCGGATATCATGGAACCGATCGCAATTGCCCCAATCGGCGTGCCGCTGAAATAGAGGTGATGGAATGTACCCAGGACTCCACCGAATAGAAAAATGATTGATGAGAACATGACCATCACGGTGGCCGTCGATTTCCGCAAGATCCCCATGTGCACGAATAGCATCGCGATAATTGCAACCGTGAAAACCTCGAAAATGCCTTCCAGCCAGAGATGGGCGATCCACCAACGCCAGTATTCCATGATCGATATGTTCGTGTGCTGCCCCCACATCAGGCCGACTCCATACAGCAAGGCGATTGCCAATATCGAGAGGATCAGCAGATATGTCAGCGACATGCCGACCTTGTCCTTCAGATAAGGCCACAGCGCACGCACGACGAGAAAGGCCCAGAGCACAAGGCCGATGGTCAGGTATATCTGCCAGAACCGGCCCAAGTCGACATATTCATATCCCTGATGGCCAAACCAGAAATTGACCGTCAAGTTCTTGATGAAGCGATGGACAGCTGCCCACTGGCCTGCGAAAGAACCGGCGATGATGACGAGCAGGCTGAAAAACAGAAAATTGACGCCGAAACGCTGAAATTTCGGGTCACGCCCAGCTAGCAATGGCGCAACATAAAGTCCTGCGGCGAGAAACGCGGTTACAATCCAAAGCACGGCAAGTTGAGTGTGCCAGGTGCGCGTCACCGTATAGGGAAAATACTCGGCGAATGGCAGGCCATACAACCCTTGCCCTTCAACCGCATAGTGCGCAGTCACGATGCCAAGCATGACCTGGCAAAGAAAAAGCGCAGATACGACCCAAAAGTATTTTGCCGTCGCACGCATTGACGGTGTGACGATGGAGCCGACACCAATGTCGGCTTTCGCCATACCTTCCTCGGGCAACATCTCGTCGCGCCAAACATCGAATTGCGCGGCATAAAAGGCGATGAGTGCGCCGGCAGCGCCTAACAGAAGTATGATCGACGCAATGCTCAACATCAGCATTCCGGCGGTTGGCTGATTGCCGACCAGAGGTTCGTGTGGCCAGTTGCTGGTGTAGGTCATGCTTTGACCGGGTCGCTCCGTCGTCGCGCCCCAAGCCGTCCAGAAATAAAACGCGGAAAGCTGTTCGGCTTCTTTTCGGGTAAGCGTGCCGTGGACAGGGAAGGCATATTCGCGGCGCAGGACCAGTGATTGCGGTGTGTTTCCTTGATAGAGATCGAGGTAATGTGTTTCGACCTGCTTGATGGCCTGGGCACGATTTTCGCTGACGGTTATTGTCTCGGTCGATGGGTCATAGGTGTTCTCGCGCATTTCCTTGATCAGCGCGGCTTTTTGAACCGCTTCGATCTGTTCCGAACTTAGTCCGGGCATTGGCGTTTTCGATGAGATTGCGAGCAGAGCCTCGGCTTCTCGATGGAGCCAATCCGCACTCCAGTCAGGCGCCAGATAACTACCATGTCCCCAAATCGACCCCTGCTCCATACCGCCAATGGATTGCCAGACATTCTGGCCGGTCTCGATGTCGTCGCGGGTGAAGAGAGTATTGCCAGTTGTAGAAACGACGGCTTCAGGAATGGGGGGCGCCACCTGATAAATCTGCCGCCCTATGAACAACAGAATACCGAAGCTAACTACCATTCCAACGGCTAGAATAATCCA
>JBBSUS010000026.1:0-11103 GCA_038234195.1 Hyphomicrobiales bacterium
GCGAAACCGACGCCGATGTGAAAACCCGCTACGAACAGGCGCGCGCCGCCGCCCTTCTCGCGTCCGACCGCTCGGCCGCCGAAAAGAGCGACGCCGCCAAGATCATCGAGGCGCGTGGCGACCGCGAATCCCTTTCGATGCTCAACCGCCTCGCCAGCGCGACGAAGGATGCGGGCACCAAATCCGCCGCGCTCGCCGCCGTCGCCGGCATCGAGAGCAAGATCGCCATGTGGAGCCAGATCCAGAACATCTGGTACGGCCTGTCGCTCGGCTCGGTGCTGCTGCTCGCGGCGATCGGCCTGGCCATCACCTTCGGCGTCATGGGGGTCATCAACATGGCCCATGGCGAACTCGTCATGCTCGGCGCCTACACCACCTTCGTCGTCCAGGACGTGATCCGCCTGCATGCGCCCGGCCTGTTCGAATGGTCGCTGGCGATCGCCCTGCCGCTGGCCTTCCTGGTCTCGGGCCTTGTCGGCCTGATCATGGAGCGCGGCATCATCCGCTTCCTTTATGGCCGGCCGCTGGAAACGCTGCTCGCCACCTTCGGCGTCTCGCTCATCCTGCAGCAGGCGGTGCGCACGATCTTCGGGCCGACCAACCAGCAGGTCGGCAACCCGGCCTGGATGTCAGGCTCCTTCGATGTCGGGCTGATGTCGGTGACCTGGAACCGCCTGTGGATCATCGTCTTTGCGCTGGTGGTGTTTCTCGCGCTGATGGCGGTTCTCAACCGCACGGCCCTCGGCCTGCAGATGCGCGCCGTCACCCAGAACCGCAAGATGGCCTCGGCCATGGGCATCCGGACCCCGTGGGTCGATGCCATGACGTTCGCTCTCGGCTCGGGCGTCGCGGGCATCGCCGGCGTGGCGCTCAGCCAGATCGACAACGTCTCGCCCAATCTCGGCCAGGGTTACATCATCGACAGTTTCATGGTCGTGGTCTTCGGCGGCGTCGGCAATCTGTGGGGCACGCTGGTCGGCGCCATGAGCCTCGGCATCCTCAACAAGTTCCTGGAACCCTATGCCGGTGCGGTGCTCGGCAAGATCGTGGTGCTCGTGCTGATCATCCTGTTCATCCAGAAGCGGCCGCGCGGCCTGTTCGCCCAGAAGGGGAGGTTCGTCGACGCATGATCCTGGCGCGCTTCCTCGGCCCTCGGGTCTTTATCCTCGTCGCCCTCCTGATCGTCGCGGCCATCGCCGTGCCGGCCTCGAACCTGTGGCTGCCCGCCGGCCATCCGCTGCATGTGCCCACCTATCTGGTGCCGCTCTGGGGCAAATATGTCTGCTATGCGCTGCTGGCGCTCGCCCTCGATCTGGTCTGGGGCTATTGCGGCATCCTCTCGCTCGGCCACGGCGCCTTTTTCGCGCTCGGCGGCTACGCGATGGGCATGTATCTGATGCGCCAGATCGGCACCCGCGGCGTCTACGGCAATCCGGTCCTGCCCGACTTCATGGTGTTCCTGAACTGGCATGATCTCCCGTGGTATTGGTACGGCTTCGACCAGTTCTGGTTTGCCGCAATCATGGTCGTCCTCGCACCGGGCATCCTCGCCTTCGTCTTCGGCTATTTCGCCTTTCGAAGCCGCGTCACCGGCGTCTATCTGTCGATCATCACACAGGCGATGACCTATGCGCTGCTGCTCGCCTTCTTTCGCAACGACATGGGCTTCGGCGGCAACAACGGCCTCACCGACTTCAAGGAGATCCTCGGCTTTTCGATCCAGGCGGACGCGACGCGGGCCGGGCTGTTTTCGGCCAGCTGCATCGCGCTGGCCATCGCCGTCCTTTTCGTCGGCTGGATCACCCGCTCCAAGCTCGGCAAGCTGATGGTCGCCGTGCGCGACGCCGAGAGCCGCACGCGCTTCATCGGCTGGCGGCCGGAGAACGTAAAGCTTTTCGCCTTCACCGTCTCGGCGGTGATGGCCGGCATCGCCGGCGCGCTTTACGTGCCCCAGGTCGGCATCATCAATCCGGGCGAGTTCGCGCCGGTCAATTCCATCGAGATCGTCGTCTGGGCGGCGGTCGGAGGGCGCGCGACGCTGATCGGCCCTGTGATCGGCGCGCTGCTGGTGAACTACGCCAAGAGCACCTTTACGGCGATGGCCCCGGAATCCTGGCTCTTCGTCCTCGGCGCGCTCTTCGTCTTCGTCACGCTCGTCCTGCCCCGCGGCATCGTCGGCACCATCGACGCGGGCTGGCAGGCGCTCGGCGACCGTCGCCGCGCTGCCCGGCGCGAAAAGGGCGAGGGCGGCGACGAGCGCAGCGCCACGGTCGTGGCAGACGCTGAACCGAGCCCGGCGGAGTGAACGCGATGAGCGATGCCGAAGCCATGACACGCGAGGCGAACCTGCAGGCGATGACGCTGATCGAGCCGCAGGGCGAAACGGAAGTGATGCCGCATGCCGACCCCGATCGGCGGATCGCGCCTGTCGGCGGCGGAACCGATACGGTGGCCGGCGTGGAACCGGCCGTCCCCGACGAGGCCTATGCGCCCGCCATCTCGCCGCACCCCTACGCCACCGCCCGCGCCATCGAGCGCAACCGGCTGGAGGCACTGCGCGGACCGCGTCGCGACACGCTGCTCTATCTCGATGGCGTCACCAAGAGCTTTGACGGCTTCAAGGCGATCAACAATCTGTCGCTGGTCGTCCAGAAGGGCGAGATGCGGGCGATCATCGGGCCGAACGGCGCCGGCAAGACGACGATGATGGACATCATCACCGGCAAGACCCGCCCCGACAAGGGCGACGTCTATTTCGCCGGCGACACCGATCTGACGCAGCATGACGAGGCGGCGATCGCCAACATGGGCATCGGCCGCAAGTTCCAGAAGCCGACGGTCTTCGAGAGCCACACGATCGAGGACAACATCCGCCTGTCGCTCGCTGGCACCCGCTCGATCCTCCACGCGCTCGTCCACCGCAAGGACGAGACCGAGCGTCAGAAGATCGAGCACATCCTCGAGACCACGCGCCTGACCGCCAAGCGCCGGACGCTGGCCGCCGATCTCTCCCACGGCCAGAAGCAATGGCTGGAGATCGGCATGCTGCTCGCCCAGGACCCGCAACTCCTCCTCGTCGACGAGCCGGTCGCCGGCATGACCGACGCCGAGACCGAGGAGACGGCCCGGCTGCTGCGCGAGATCGCCGAGACCCGCTCGGTCGTCGTCGTCGAGCATGACATGCACTTCGTGCGGGCGTTGGGCGTCAAGGTGACGTGCCTGCACGAGGGTTCGGTGCTGTCGGAGGGCACGCTCGACCGTGTGTCCGCCGATCCGAGGGTGATCGAAGTGTATCTGGGGCGATGAAGGACCTTTCATGCTGACCGTCTCAAACGTCGATCTCTACTACGGTGCCGCGCAGGCGCTGCGGAACGTCTCGCTGGGCGCCAAGAAGGGCGAGATCACCTGCGTCCTCGGCCGCAACGGCGTCGGAAAGACCTCGCTGCTGCGGGCAGTCGTCGGACAGCAGCCGATCCGCAAGGGCGCCATCGCGCTTGAGGGTGCCGATCTCGGCCGCTCCGCGCCTTACTCCCGCGCGCGAAAAGGTATCGGCTTCGTGCCGCAGGGGCGGGAGATCTTTCCACTGCTGACGGTGAAGGAGAATCTCCAGACCGGTTTCGCGCCGTTGAAATCTGCCGACCGGTCGATCCCCGACCATGTCTTCGAGCTGTTTCCTGTGCTGAAGGACATGCTGTCGCGGCGCGGCGGCGATCTCTCCGGCGGCCAGCAGCAGCAGCTTGCCATCGGCCGTGCGCTGGTGACGCGGCCGCAACTCCTCGTCCTCGACGAGCCTACCGAGGGCATCCAGCCCTCGATCATCAAGGATATCGGCCGGGCCATCCGCTTCCTGAAAGACGAGGCCGGCCTCGCAATTCTCCTGGTCGAACAATATCTCGATTTCTGCCGCGAACTCGCCGACAAGGTCTACAGCATGGATCGCGGCGAGATCGTCTTCGACGGGCCGGCGGAAGGGCTCGACGATCCCCAGGTTCGAAAACACCTGACGGTGTGAGCTTTCCTTGTCCGCGAACTTACGGCAGGACAGGGTAGTGACCCGATCTACTGCGCCATTGCCCCACGCCTTCAAAGCCCCGGCTCAAGCCCGGACCAACATCGTTTCCCAAGACGGCGGCACACGATCCGCCGAGGCCAGGCGGAAAGCCGACGAGGGCACCGCCGACGGATCGAAGCCCACCGAGGCGCCGTTCCCTGTCCCGGTCCCGCACCAGCGCGCCCGCGGCAGCGTATCCGCAAGCTTCCGTCAGGTGGACGGCGTCTCGCGCATCGCGAGGCTGCATCAGTCGGGGTGCCTCAAGCTGCGCTTTCCGCGATTGCCCGACCGCGCCGCGCAAGCGATCCTGATCAATTCCTCCGGCGGCCTGACAGGCGGCGATCGCGTAGATCAGGCCTTCGCCGTCGCGCCACGTGCGACGTTGACGATCACCACCCAGGCCTGCGAGCGGGTCTATCGCTCGTCCGGCGGCCATGCCGGCGTGTCGACCCGCCTCGCGATCGCGGAGGGCGCCTCCTGCGCCTATCTCCCGCAGGAAACGATCCTCTTCAACGGCGGCGCGGTCAGCCGTACCCTGGATGTCGACGCAGCGACGAATGCCTCGGTTCTGCTTTGCGAAAGCGTCATCCTCGGCCGCACCGCCATGGGCGAGACGGTCGAATCGGGCCTGTTTCGTGATCGTTGGCGGGTGCGGATCGGCGGCCGGCTCGCTTTCGCCGACGATCTATGCGTCGGCGGCGCCATCGCCGAGGCCACCCGCCAGCCGGCCAGCCTTGCAGGTCACCGTGCCTTCGCGAGCGTTCTCTACGTTGCCCCCGATGGCGAAGCACGGCGCGACAGGTTGCGCGACCTGATCGGCGAGACCGGCGGGGCCAGCCTTGTCGGCGGCGTTCTGATCGTGCGGATGCTGGCACCGACCGGGATGAACCTCAGAAAACGGCTGATCCCCGTGCTTGCCGCACTGGCGAAGCGGCCGCTGCCGCTTGTATGGTCGCTATGAGACAGATGCCTTGACGACGACGTTTCCGGAGACGCCCGCATGCAATTGACGCCGCGCGAGAAGGACAAGCTGATCATCGCCATGGCGGCGATCGTTGCCCGCAAGCGCTTGGAGCGGGGAGTCGCTCTCAACCATCCCGAGGCGATCGCCCTGATCACCGACTTCGTGGTGGAGGGCGCCCGCGACGGCCGCAGCGTGGCCGACCTGATGGAGGCCGGCGCCCACGTGATCACCCGCGAACAGGTGATGGAGGGTATCGCCGAAATGATCCACGATGTTCAGGTCGAAGCCACCTTTCCGGACGGCACGAAGCTCGTGACGGTCCACGAACCGATTCGCTGAGAGGCTGTCCATCAGCGTCGTCTTGCGCTGCATCGCCGTAGTGACTCTGTGATTCTGGCCCATCGAGATTCACTCACGCGCCGGCCTGTCGCGCCATGTTCGATCGGATTGTGCGAGCGTGCAGGAGCTTGAGAGGGCCTGGGCGTTAGCGCGCCTTGTCCACCGCCGCGACAGTTTTCAGCATATCGATTTTCGCACCATCGAGTGACAAGACGTCGATCGGATCGTTTGGCCGCCCGCCGTCAGCTTCCGCATAACGGGACGGTGTTCCGGGATGCCGGACCGTCGCGACCCCCTTTATGAAGCGGTAGCCCTGTTCGATGACCGAATAATAGGCCGGCCCGTTGGTCCCGGACAGGACCACGGAGCGAATCAGCAGCGGTTCGCTCACGCCCGCAGCGCGAGCAGTCGCGAAGAGGCCCAGCAGAATCAAGGCCGCGATCTGGATCGATCTCAGCATTGTGCACTCCAACCCGTTGTCGAGATATGCGAGACGATCGTGCGTCAGCCTCTGCATTCCCTAACGTCATGTTACGTCTTCGCGGCTGTGGCGACAAGCATTGGGGGCGCCGACACGAAGCTGTTCGACGGAATGGATAACGCCCGATCGTTTCGACGGGTTGCATGGCCGGGATTTTTTCGAAGGCAGGGTTGCCCGAATATTGATCCCAGGTCGGTTTCACTCGATTGGACCAGTCGCGCACATCCGCGTGTGCACGACATTCGTGCCGCATGGCTCGCGATGGCCATCAAGCGATAAAGGCTTTGACAGAAAGCCGGGCGGCTTCCATGATCTTGTGCATCGCGGCACAGGGCGGAACGCCGATGTCGATTGCGCGATGCCACTTGTGATGAAGGGCGCGACCCAAGCCGGGGCGCCTCGTCGACCATTGAAAGGGACACCATGTTCAAGCGCTTCCTCCTCGCAGCCGCAGCACTCGGCGCAGCCACCGCACCGGCTTTTGCCCATCTCAATCCCGCCGAGCACGGCTCGTTTCTGGCCGGCGTGTCGCATCCGCTGTTCGGCTGGGACCATGTGCTGGTGATGGTGTCCGTCGGCATCTGGGCCGCGATGATCGGTGGCAAGGCGCTCTGGGCGGTGCCGGCTGCGTTTGTCGGCACCATGTCGGCCGGTTTCCTGCTCGCGATCGCCGGCGTGCATCTGCCTTTCGTCGAACCGGTGATCCTTGCCTCCGTCGTCGCGCTCGGTCTGCTCGTTGCGACTGCCGTCAAGCTGCCCGTACCGCTCGCCGCGGCGCTGGTCGGCGCCTTTGCGCTGTTCCACGGTCACGCTCACGGGACCGAGATGGCCGGTGCCGGTGCTCTCGCCTTCGGGGTCGGCTTCGCCCTTTCGACTGCCGCACTGCATGTCGCTGGTCTGGGAATCGGGCGGGGCCTTGCCGCGACCGGTCGGCCCATGCTGTTGCGGGCCATCGGCGCGGCATCCGCGCTGGCGGGTCTCGCCCTGATGGCCGTCTGATACGATACGGACGAGGCAGCGAGGGCGGCGACTGCCGCTGCTTTCGCTGCAAAGTGATGTTCGACGCCGGTGGTCTGCGAGCTCGATTCGGCGAATGCGCCGCGTCCTGAACGTCAGCGCACCGGCGCATGCCAGGCCATTGCGAGCCGAAGGGTTCGTCTGCACGACCTGAAGGAGGCGCTGCATGCCGGAACTGCTGCGAGCACCCCAGCCTGTCGGCGAGTATGATCTGATGGCGATCGGGCCCGTGCTGCTTGTGGTGCTGGCGGTTTTCGCCGTTCGCAAACTCTGGAGCCGTGAGCCGTGATCCCTGGCGAAGTGCTGACCGCAGACGGCGATATCATTCTCAACGAAGGCACCGAGGCGACCGTGTTGGAAGTCGCCAATACCGGCGACAGGCCGATTCAGGTCGGCAGCCACTATCATTTCTTCGAAACGAACCCGGCGCTGGACTTCGATCGCGAGGCTGCGCGCGGCATGCGTCTGGACATCGCGGCCGGCACGGCTGTGCGTTTCGAACCGGGGCAGTCCCGCAAAATCTTGCTGGTCCCGATCGGTGGAACCCGGACGATCTACGGTTTCAACGCCAAAATCATGGGCAAACTCTAGGCCCACCGTTGGTCTTCAGGCGCACTGGGCAAAGCCTGAACAGCATGACCTTCTACTGGCCCCGATCAGTTCAGATCGTGAGCCCGCCGCATCATGACCGGCGCAATCGCGTCGATCAGTCGCCGAGACCGTTGGGCGTGGCGCTGGGAGCCGCCCGAAGACCGCGCCGGATGCCGCCCAGATCGACGCCGATGCTGGGATCGGGGATGCGATAGAGTCGCGCCGGGCCCGCGCCTGCCACACTTTGAAATCCGGTGTTGCCGCTCGACATCGTTCCGCCGTAGCCGCTTCCGCTATCCAGCGTGACGACGGACGATGTTCCCGCGTCTCCCGAGCGGGCCAGGGAATCCGCATTGAGGGAGTTGATCGACGTCGATCCCGCCGTCGCAGTGCTCTGCGTCGAAGAAGGGCTGGCGTCACCCCCCGAAGAAATCGAGCTGCCGACCGACGAGCCGGTGGAGAGCCCTGTCGACGACGAGCCAGATCCGATCGGCCCGGTCAACGTCGACGAACTGCCGGAGCCGCTGCTCAACGAAGAGCCGCCCGTCGACGAACCGCCGCCGATGCTGGAACCACCCGTCGAGCCGCCGCTACCCGTCGAAAGCTGGGCCCATGCGGACGAGGGCGCGATGGCTGTTGCGCTCATCAGCAGCGTCATTGCGCCGAATGCGGTTGAAAGCTTCATGGTCATCACCGCCTATCCCGTCCATTTATTAGGTCGCACGCAATACCGCTCTCGCCAACACGAGCGTCACCGGATCAGTGTAGCTTGCGAATGGCCGGGTGCGAAGAGCATCAAAGCCACGCCCGAATCTCACCGATGATCTGCTCCGGCACATATTCCTCTGGCAAACGGGCTCTCGATACGACTGGTTCCCTGAGGCGCTTCGATCGACTGCTGGCACCGCCGGTTCTCCCGGTATCGCGATGGTGCCTCGATATCGCCGGCAAGTCGGCCTCGACCGCGTGGTGGCGCTTCAAGCTGGGCCGGCGGAAAAGCCCGAGGCCATGCGAACCGATCCACGTTTGCGGGGCCTTCAGCGCCGCGTCGGGCCGGCGCGGATGATCGCCCGACCGGAGCTTGGACCGCTGCCGCGGGTGACCTCGCTGCGGCCGATGGCGTTGGGACCCTGCCTTGTGAACTCGCCGGCATTGATCCCGTTCAGGTCCGCGCGACCCTCGGTCGCCCGCTTCTGACCAGAGGGCTGACGAGCGACCCGGCCGCTCGGAATGGTCGGCCTCAGATAACTGTCGTCGTAATTGCGGCCATAAGCGCGTTCCTCAACGGTGTCGCCGCCGATGTCTGCGCCCTTGATGCGCACATTGCTGTGCAGCTTGGGTGGTGCCCCGTCGATGCGCATGCCGGACACCGACGAGCCTGGAACGGAGTAGCCGGGCCCCGGCGCGAAGACCTGAGCCTGGACGGCATTCGCCATGAGGATCAAGGCCGTGACCTGTGCCAGGGCGAGGGTCCGGCGGATGGCGCATGTCGTGCTGCGGGGGGAGGCGCTTGCGAGCGCACGACGATGGGGCATGAGGCGCGCTCCTTTCGGCTGTCGGTTCGCTTCCCCGATGGGCAGGGCACTCTGTCGTCGCTGATGCGCGCGGCGCGCAATGCGGAGAAATTTCGAAGGCTTCGCGAAAAACCCGTTGGTCGCGGGCCGATCATGGCGAGACAAGCTCCTGTCCTCGACATAGGATCGCCTTGGGTGCATCGCAACGTGGCGATGCGATGAGAGGATCGTCCGGCAAAGCTGACCGGCGACCAGCCGCAAGGACGTGATCATGGCCGCCAGAATCGCCCGCTCATCCTATGCCGCCATGTTCGGCCCGACGACTGGCGATAAGGTTCGGCTCGCCGACACCGAACTGTTCATCGAGGTCGAGAAGGATCTCACCGTCTACGGCGAAGAGGTGAAGTTCGGGGGCGGCAAGGTGATCCGCGACGGCATGGGTCAAAGCCAGCATTCCAGAGCCCAGGGCGCCGTCGACACGGTGATCACCAACGCGCTGATCCTCGATCACACCGGCATCTACAAGGCCGATATCGGCCTGAAGGACGGCCGCATCGCCGCGATCGGCAAGGCCGGCAATCCCGACACCCAGCCGGGGGTGACGATCATCGTCGGGCCTGGCACCGAGGCGATTGCCGCCGAGGGCAAGATTGTCACCGCCGGTGGCTTCGACAGCCACATTCACTTCATTTGCCCGCAGCAGATCGAGGAGGCGCTGTTTTCCGGCGTCACCACCATGCTGGGCGGTGGCACCGGTCCGGCCCATGGCACGCTCGCCACGACCTGCACGCCGGGCCCATGGCACATGGCGCGCATGCTGCAGGCGACGGACGCCATGCCCATGAATCTCGGCTTTTCCGGCAAGGGCAACGCCTCGTTGCCGATGGCGCTGGAGGAGGTGGTCAAGGGCGGGGCCTGCGCCCTCAAGCTGCACGAGGACGGGGGTACGACGCCGGCGGCGATCGACTGCTGCCTGACCGTTGCCGACGATCACGATGTGCAGGTGATGATCCACACCGACACGCTGAACGAATCGGGCTTCGTCGAGCATACGGTCGATGCCTTCAAGGGCCGCACCATCCACGCCTTCCACACCGAGGGCGCCGGCGGCGGCCACGCGCCAGACATCATCAAGGTCTGCGGCCTCTCGAACGTCATTCCGTCCTCGACCAATCCGACCCGTCCCTACACGATCAACACGCTGGAAGAGCATCTCGACATGCTGATGGTCTGCCACCATCTCGACAAGTCGATTCCCGAGGACATCGCGTTTGCCGAAAGCCGCATCCGCAAGGAGACCATCGCGGCCGAGGACATCCTTCACGATCTCGGCGCCTTCTCGATCATCGCCTCCGACAGCCAGGCGATGGGCCGCGTCGGCGAGGTGATCATCCGGACCTGGCAGACCGCCGACAAGATGAAGCGCCAGCGCGGCGCGCTGAAAGGCGAGACCGGCGACAACGACAATCTGCGCGCCCGTCGCTACATCGCCAAATACACGATCAACCCGGCCATCGCGCAGGGCATGTCGAGGGAGATCGGATCGATCGAGGTGGGCAAGCGCGCCGACATCGTGCTTTGGGACCCCGCCTTCTTCGGCGTCAAGCCGATGATGGTGCTCATCGGCGGCATGATCGCTGCCGCGCCGATGGGCGATCCCAACGCCTCGATCCCGACGCCGCAACCGGTGCATTATCGCCCGATGTTCGGGGCCTTCGGCAAGGCCGCCTCGGCGAGCGGCGTCACCTTCGTTTCTGGAGCCGCCATGGCGAATGGGCTTCGCGACAGGATCGGCTGCGAAAAGACGTTCCTGGCCGTCGAGAACACCCGCGGCGGCATCTCCAAGGCATCGATGGTGCTGAACGACCTGACGCCGCACATCGAGGTCGACCCTGAGACCTACGAGGTCCGCGCCGACGGCGAACTCCTCACCTGCGAGCCGGCGACGGTGCTGCCGATGGCACAGCGCTATTTCCTGTTCTAGACTGGCGACAACACTTCGGGCGCTGCCGGCCATTCCCGCGGCGAACCATTTGGAGGCCGATATGGCGAGCCAACTCGATCTCGAAAAGACCAGGGAGCAGTCTCGCACGCGGCCCTCGACACCGGCAGCCTATGACGCTGATTTCTTCCGCTGGACGCAGGA
>JBBSUS010000027.1:0-11094 GCA_038234195.1 Hyphomicrobiales bacterium
GCCTGCCGGATCGCCTCGGCGCAGGCGCGCAGTTGGCCGACCGTGCGCGTGGCGACGGGCGGGGCGTCGATGTCAGACATCAAACGCTGGCGGACAAACGAGCGCAGTTCGCTCGCCACATGCGCGTCGCCGTCGACCAGCCGCGCGAGCAAGTCGGTCTTTTCCCGGTCAGCCATCGCGGCGATGATCGGCCTGACCGTCTCCGATGACGCGGGCTGTTCCGCGAGCGGGTCGGCGGATCGTTCGGCCGCCGCCGCGACGAGGTCGCGATCGATGTGGAAATAGTCGACGAAGGCTTCCAGGGCGCCGGTCATCGGCCCGATTCCCGGCATGGGCTCCGGTTCGTCCGGCGAGAACATGTCCGCCTCGACCCCGCTCAGCCAGATGAGGTAGAACAGCCGCAGGTCGCCACCAAGCACGTCGGCGCGCAGCGGCGTGAGCGCCGCCAGCCAACCCGAGCCATCATCCCAGTCCTCGGACTCCACTTCGTCGATGTTGATGTCCAGGATCAGGTTCTGGCCGGCGCAGCGTATCGTGACGTAATCCACCTTACCCACGAAGGCGTCGAGCAGATGCCGATCGACCAGACGCACCGGCCAACGCAGCATCAGCCGGCGCGAGCCCCAATTGGCCATATAGAGATGCAGGTCGAACCACTTCTCCATCAGCCTGGCCGGATCGCCCTTGAAGTCGCCCCACTCATACGAGTTCGTGAAACTGGTGGCCGTAATCCGTGCTCGGGTCGACAAGTCCCGCAGGGCGTCCTGATCCGCTCCGCCAAGGGGACGGTCGATCGCCTGGAATTCGTAGTACTGGTATTCGCTCATGGTCGCGGCCACCTGGGAGGGGGTCAGACGGGGTGCAGGACACC
This sequence comes from Hyphomicrobiales bacterium, assembly GCA_038234195.1. Lineage (GTDB taxonomy): Bacteria > Pseudomonadota > Alphaproteobacteria > Rhizobiales > Rhizobiaceae > Aurantimonas. The sequence goes on from JBBSUS010000027.1 coordinate 872, forward strand.
ATCCGTTTCGAGGATTTGAAGCGCCTCGGCAAGCGTCACGCCGACGTGGAGCCGCCACCATTTGCCGGTGTGCCGCATCCAGTAGATATCCAAGCGGTCTGGCCCCATGCGGTCGATGCGGGCGAACGGCGCATCGAACTCTTCCCCGCGATTGTGCTCCATCCCCGATCGGTAGCGTTGCATGAAGCGATATCGCCCGCCCGCCCAAGCGCCATGGATGTCGATCACATAATTCCACTCCGTCGGTCTGATCTGGGGCAGGAAGCGCGGCTTCAACACATTGTTGATGAAAGCCTCGCAAGCTGCGACGGTCGCCCGCTTCTCCGCTTCGTCCGGTGGCGCGGGGCGGGCCACGCGTGTCTTCAGCACCCACTGTTTACTAGCCATGTCCGCGATCCATTTCGTCACACCGCAGCGTTTATCTCACGGGACCAGGTAGCGTCGCACCATCGAATAGCTGCCGCGCGAGACGCCATCAGAGGGCTATGGCGTAGACGTAGTGATCATCGCTATCGGTCGTGGCCCGCCAGACCTTCTTTCTGGAGAATATCTGCTTCGCCGTCGCTCGGCATCGGACGGCCACCGGGGCGCTCGGATGGAGCGCTCCGCAAACGCCCGGGCGGACGCGCGTGCCATTATCCTTTGCAAAGGCGGTTGCACCGCGCGGCGAGGGCGAGGCTGCGTGGCGCTTTGATCCCTTCGGGCCGCCCGAAGTCGCAGCCGGCCGATCTTTCGAGTGACGACGCCTTAGCAAACGGGGTTGCGGACGATGCGCAATGGCGACAAGACTGAACTGACGTGCGATCGCCAGCCTTGATCGGAAGGCCATCGCTGTTCGAATGTCCGCCACTGTTCCAGACGGCCCATCCGGGCCTGCTGATACCCTGCCTGCCCATCCACGGTTGGCCCTCCCAAGCCATCCCCTACCCGGCTGGCTCCTTGACAGGACGGCCCAGTATCAGAACGTCTGGCGCAGAACGATCGATCGAGGTTTGCAATGAGATTTCTCCTGCGCTCCCTGGGATTGGTGATCCTCGCCGTCGGCGTCGTCTTCGCGGTCGGCGACATCGCCCGCTCGCTTGCCGACGAGTCGACGCGGCTGGTCAGCATTGGCGATGCTTTCGCCTCGATGGGGCTGGGGTACGATCCCGCCCGGCTGACGGAGCCTTCAGCCGCGCGCCTCGTTGCGGCCGTCAGCCATTGGTCGATGGCGATCAGCTGCGGCATTCTGGGCTTCCTGTTCCTGGTTCTCGGCCGCCGACCACGACCGGCAGGACGGCGGCGCACTGCTTTTTGACGGCAGCCCCGCCGGCAGGCGACCGGGCGGGAGCTTCACGCGGCCGTCATGACGGTGTCGTGAAGGTTTTGCCGTTCTCAACCGAAGGGAGACGGGCAATTTCGCACCGGCATACCCATATGAAGGGCAATTCCCGATCAGCCGAAAGGAGCCGTGCATGTACATCCTCGACATGTTTTCCAAGAAGATGAAGCTGCCGAACTCAGCCGAGGCGCTGCCCGGCCGCGATCAGCCGATCCCGACGGCCGAAAAGCACTTCGTCAACGGCCATCCGCTGAAGGCCCCGTTTCCCGAAGGCCTGCAGACCGCAATTTTCGGCATGGGCTGCTTCTGGGGCGTCGAGCGCAAATTCTGGCAGCTGCCGGGAGTCTATACGACCGCCGTCGGCTACGCCGCGGGCGCCACGCCCAACCCAACCTATCAGGAGGTCTGCTCCGGCCAGACCGGCCAGAACGAGGTCGTTCTCGTCGTCTTCGATCCGGACGCGATCTCCTACGCTCAATTGCTCAAGACATTCTGGGAAGGCCACGACCCGACGCAAGGGATGCGTCAGGGCAACGACATGGGCACCCAGTATCGCTCGGGCATCTATCTGACCGACGAGAGCCAGCGGGCGGCCGCAGAGGAGTCCAGGCGGGCCTATCAGGCGGCGCTGACCAAGGCCGGCCACAAGGGCGAGATCACCAGCGAGATCAAGCCGGTCGACGCGTTCTATTATGCCGAAGGCTATCACCAGCAATATCTCGCCAAGAACCCGAGCGGCTATTGCGGCATCGGCGGAACCGGCGTGTCCTGCCCGATCGGCCTGAAGACCGAGGCGCAGCAGGCCGCCGAGTAAGCTTGCATTGCATTGCCTTGCAGCGCGGTTCCCGAGCAAGGCAGCGGCCATCAGAATGCCGGGGAGATGCTCCGGCGTCAGGCATTCGCGGGGTCCCGCGCTCGCCGCTGGATGACAGGCATTGCGTGGTGCGAGACGATCTTCGACCGGCATCGAATTCGCGTGACTTTGCGCGCGAACGCATGGCAGTCTGACGCCTCATGCGCCGATCTTCGGGCGCCGCTGTCGATGCGGGTTCCTGCGCAGCCCGCGGTCCACGATCCCCTCGGTGGGTGATTTAAGGGTTCATCGCTCCATGAAAACGCTCCTTGCCGGCCTTCTCGCGGCCTCCATCCTGTCGATCTCCGCGGCAACGGCCGCCGATTTCAAACCCGCGATCCTGTTCGATCTCGGCGGCAAGTTCGACAAGTCGTTCAACGAGGGTGCCTACAACGGCGCCGAGAAGTTCAAGACCGAATCGGGCACCGACTACCGTGCCTTCGAGATCACCAACGACGCCCAGCGCGAGCAGGCGCTGCGCCGCTTCGCCCGCGACGGCGCCAACCCGATCATCTCCATCGGTTTCTCGCAGGCCTCGGCGGTCGAGACCGTGTCGAAGGAATATCCCGACATCAACTTCGCCATCGTCGATTCGGTGGTCGACGCACCCAATGTCAAGTCGATCCTCTTCAAGGAAGAAGAAGGCTCCTACCTCGTCGGCATCCTCGCGGCGATGAAGTCCAAGAGTGACGAGGTCGGCTTCGTCGGCGGAATGGATATCCCGCTGATCTCCAAATTCGCCTGCGGATACAAGGGCGGCGCCAAGTCCGTGGCGAAGGACGTCAAGGTCTATGAGAACATGACCGGCACGACGGGCGCGGCCTGGAACGATCCGGTGCGGGGCGGTGAACTCGCCAAGTCGCAGATGGACCAGGGCGCCGACGTCATCTTCCACGCCGCCGGCGGCACCGGCATCGGCGTTCTTCAGGCAGCGGCAGACGCGGGCAAATACGGCATCGGCGTCGATTCCAACCAGGATTCGCTTTTTCCCGGCCATGTCCTGACCTCGATGGTGAAGCGCGTCGACACCGCCATCTACCAAGCCTTCACGGATGCCAAGGCCGGCAAGTGGACCAACGGCACAGAGGTGCTCGGCCTGAAAGAGGACGGCGTCGGCTACACGATCGACGAGTACAACAAGGACCTCATCACGCCGGAGATGAAAGCGGCAGCCGACAAGGCCCGGCAGGAGATCATCGACGGCAAGATCGAGGTGCACGACTACTCGACCGATTCGAAATGCCCCTACTGACAAGGGCGGAATGACGGGCCGGTTCGCGAAATCACGATCGGCGGCTTCGAGGAAGCGGCATCCCACAAACCGGGTGCCGCTTTTTTCGTGACCTCGTGACACCGCGTGAGGTCGGCGCTCCGGACCGACGCATGCGGTGTTCCCGCCGCTCATCCGCACCCGCGCGTGCCGGCACTTCTCATCCCAACTTCGCAATCCCTCACTTCGCAATCGGGACGCCCGATGCTAGTTCCGGAGCCGCATTCAAACCGCGAAGGATCGTGGCATGGCCGACAGCAATTCGCCGCAAAAGGTGATCTTCGACACCGATCCCGGCCAGGATGACGCGGTGGCGATCCTGGCAGCACTTGCCTCGCCCGAGGCGATCGAAGTGCTCGGTCTCGTCACGGTCGCCGGCAACATTCCGCTGTCCCTGACCACCAAAAACGCCTTGAAGCTCGTCGAACTCGCCGGGCGGTCGGAAGTCCCCGTCATCCCCGGCTGTGACCGGCCGCTGCTCAAGGCGCTGGTGACGGCCGAGCATGTCCATGGCCAGACCGGTCTCGACGGGCCGGATCTTCCCGAGCCGCAGACCCTGGCGCGAGAGCAGCACGGCGTCGATTGGCTGATCAAGACCATCCGCATGCACCCGGAGGGCACAATCCGGCTGCTGGCACTCGGGCCGCTGACCAATCTGGCCGTCGCCTTCGCCAAGGCGCCGGATCTGCCCACACGCCTGAAGGACATCGTCCTGATGGGGGGCGCCTGCTTCGAGGGCGGCAATATAACGCCGACCGCGGAGTTCAACATCTATGTCGATCCGGAGGCGGCGAGCCTCGTGTTTGCAAGCGGTGCCAGGATCACCGTCTTGCCGCTCGACGTGACTCACCACATGCGCTCGACCAAGGCGCGTATCGACGCCTTTGCCGCCATCGGCAACCGGTCCGGCAACGCAGTTGCGGCGATGCTGAACTTTTCCGAGCGCTTCGATCTGGAAAAATACGGCTGGGAGGGCGCGCCGCTGCACGACCCGTGCGTGACCGCCTACGTCATTGCGCCGAAGCTCTTCGAAGGGCGGCCGGTGAACGTCTGCATCGAGACCGTCGGCGAACTCACCCGCGGCATGACCGTCTGCGATTATTGGGGCGTGACGAAGCGTCCGAAGAACGTCATCTGGGTCCGCTCGGGCGACGCGGAGGGGTTCTTTGCGCTTCTGACCGAGCGGATCGGCCGGTTGCCGTAGGTCTGCTGGCATCCAGGAATGGACCGTTTCCGCACTCGGCACCGACGGGATGCGAACCCTCACCGGCGAGTTCAGTGGGGCCTCGATCTCACGGCGCAGCATGACCCAGAGGCCATTAGGCTAGACCAACCGCCTCGACCCGGATGAGGCTTGACCGGGCGCGATCGGTTGCCCGTCGAACGTCAACACCAGGCGGGTTGCAATGCGAGGACGACGAAACGAGCGGCGAGACCTGTCGCCGCCCACATTTCATGCGAGCGCGATCAGCCCTGCCCGCAGCACGTCGGCATCCGGGTTCGCCATCGCCGCCTCAATGGCGTCATGGGTCGCATGCCAGACCGGGACCGCGTCGACGAGAACCGTTCGACCTGCCGCGGTCAGGCAGAGAAGGCGCGCCCGCCGATCTCCGGGGTCCGGCGCGACCGTCAGGAAACCGCGCCTTTCCAAAGGTTTCAGGTTCGCCGTCAGGGTTGTTCGATCCATCGCCAGGAGTCGCGCGACCGAGCCAAGTGTCGGCGGCTTCGGACGATTGAGCGAGATCAGCAGCGAGAACTGGCCGCTGGTGATGCCGACAGGTCGCAAAGCCTCGTCGAAACGCCGGGCCAATGCCCGCGCCGCCCGTTGGGTGTGCAAACACAGGCAGTGGTCCCGAACGAGAAGCGTCGTCTCATACGGGACCGGGGACGGTGAATCGCTCGATGTTGACATGGCTTATATATGTTGATATCAACGTTTTTGTCAAGATCGGTAGGCCCCTCACCCCGCGACATTCGGACACGGAGAGGCGACAGGGTTCTGGACGGAGTGGCGTCACCGAAGAGCGACCGGGAGGAAGGCCATGCTGGCAGACAAGACGAGCATTCGGAATGCGACGATCAAGGTGACGGCGTACGACTGGGTGCCGCCCTTCGCACAGGGACAGGTTCGCGACCTCCGCGTTCGCTGGGCGCTGGAAGAGGCAGGACTGGCGTACCAGGCGCTCATCCTCGAACAGGGCTCGCAGACCAGCGTGGACAATCTGGCCCGCCAACCCTTCGGCCAGGTTCCTGCGATCGAGATTGATGGCGCCACGATGTTCGAATCCGGCGCCATCGTCTGGAGGATTGCCGAGGCGAGCCCGGCGCTGCTGCCGGCCGATGCTCACCGGCGCGACCTCGCCTTGTCCTGGGTCTTTGCCAGCGTCAACTCGGTCGAACCGTCGATCGCCGCGCTGGCCGGCCTCGATTTCTTTCCCGGCGACGCGGACGCCAGGGCGAAGATGCGGCCTGGCGTTGTTGCGACGATCGAAAAGCGGCTTGCCCAACTTCATGCGGCGCTCGGCGACCGTGACGGACTCGTCGGCGATTTCTCGGTGGCTGATCTGATGATGACGATGGTCCTGCGCAGTCTCGCGCACACCGACATCCTGCAAGGTTTCCCTCGCCTCCAGGCTTATGTTGGGCGCCATACAGCTCGGCCGGCCTTTCGCAAAGCCCTCGCCGACCAGATCGCGCCGTTCAAGCAAAACGCGGCGCGCTACGAAAAGGCCGCGTGACTGCCGGGTCGCTCGTTCGCACCAGAGCCCGCAGATCGAACCGGACACCGACCCGCTCTCCTGCTCTCGACCTAGCGCCGCAAGGGCACGGCGCAACGGATTGTCATCCCGGCCGCGACGACATCGACTGAACGCCCTGCTCGCAATATCGAGGAACCCGAAATGCGCAAAATCACGGCCGGTCTGTTCCAGTCGATGGATGGCGTCGTCCAGGCACCCGGCGGACCAGGTGAAGACGACAGCGACGGCTTCGAACTCGGCGGCTGGATCGTACCGCATTCCGACGAGACGACCGGTGCCTTCATGGGCGAGGTTTTCAGCGCGCCGTTCGACCTCCTCCTCGGCAGGAAGACCTACGACATCTTTGCCGGCTATTGGCCGAAGATCACCGGCGATCCGTTTGCGGACCAGATCAACGCGGCGGCGAAGTTTGTCGTGACATCTTCCCGTGGTCCATTCGGCTGGAACAACGTCCACGCGCTCGCGAACATCGATGCCGTAGCCGATCTGAAGCAAACGGATGGCCCCGACCTGATCGTCCAAGGCTCCAGCAAACTCTACCCGTCCCTGCTGTCGGCGGGTTTGATCGATCGGATGTTCCTGATCACCTTCCCGCTGATCCTCGGCCGCGGCAAGCGTGCCCTGCCGGGTTCCAGCCCCGGCGCCTTTCGCCTGGTCGATCACCGCGTCTCCAAGAGCGGCGCCATGATCGGCGTCTATGAACCGGCCGGAGCCGTGAAGACCGGCTCCTTCGCGCTTGAGAATTGAAGATGGCCATGCTGACCCTCTACGCTCACCCCTTCTCGTCCTACTGCCAGAAGGTTCTGGTCGCCCTCTACGAAAACGCGACGCCGTTCGAACTGCGCGAGCTCGGTCCGGACGATCCGGGCGCCATGGACGAGTTGAAGGCGCATTGGCCGATCGGGAAATTCCCCGTTCTCGTTGACGGCGGCCGCCCGGTGATCGAAGCGTCGATCATCATCGAGCACCTCGCGCTCAAGCACCGGGGACCGGTCGCGCTGATCGCCGCCGATCCGATCGAGGCGCTGGACATCCGATTCTGGGACCGGTTCTTCGACAATTACATCGCAACGCCGCAACAGAAGATCATCGACGATGCGCTTCGCCCCCGAGGCAAGCGCGATCCGGAGGGCGCCGCCCGCGCCAGGCAGGCGCTCGAGACGGCCTACGGCTTTCTCGATCAGAAGATGGCGGGGCGCGAATGGGTCGCCGGCGACGGGTTCACCCTCGCAGACTGTTCCGCCGCCCCGCAGCTCTTCTACGCCGACTGGACGCATTCGATCGCCAACGGCTTTTCGAACGTGAGAGCCTACCGCGATCGCCTCAACGCCCGCCCATCCTTCGCACGCTGCATCGAAGAGGCCCGTCCCTACCGCCACCTCTTTCCGCTCGGTGCGCCCGAGCAGGACTGATTTCATCACACAGCCGGGAGCCCGACATGAGCCAGATGATCTTCGTGAACCTTCCCGTCACCGATCTCGAAAAATCCACCGCCTTCTACAAGGCGCTCGGCGCGGTGAAGAACGAGAAGTTCTCAAACGAGACGACCTCCTGCATGGTCCTCTCGGAGACGATCCACGTCATGCTGCTCAACCATGACCGCTATCGCGACTTCACCTCGAAGGCGATCCCCGACGCAAAGGCCTCGGCCCAGATGCTGCTCTGTCTGTCGATGGACAGCAGCCAGGCCTGCGACAAGGCGGTCGACACAGCGGTGGAGGCGGGCGGCACTGCCGACCCGACGCCGAAGCAGGATTACGGCTTCATGTATGGCCGCTCCTACGAGGATCCGGACGGTCACATCTGGGAGGTCATGTGGATGGACGCCGCCGCGATGGACAAGGCGATGTTCGAGTGCAGCGCCTGAACAGGCAACGGCTGAACCACCAAGACGTGCGGGAGCGTCGCGTACTTCCGTCACTCGATTCAGGAGAAACCGGAGAATGTCCCACATCCAAGGCTTCGTCATGGCCGTCCCGACGGCCAATCGAGACGCTTTCGTCGAGCATTCGAGGAAGGCCGCGGACCTGATCCGGGAGTTCGGAGCAAGTCGCGTCGTAGACACCTGGGGCGACGACGTCCCCGACGGCAAGCTCAACGACTTCAAGGGCGCGGTACAGGCCAAGGCGGACGAAACCGTTTGCTTCGGTTGGATGGAGTTTGCCGACAAGGCCGCATCGAACGCGGCCTTCCAGAATATGATGTCCGATCCGCGCATGCAGGCGATCGGAGAGATGCCGTTCGACGGCAAACGCATGATCTTCGGCGGGTTCGAGCCGTTGATGGATGAGCGCGCCGGCGATGCGAGCGCAAGCCGGACGACGGGCTACATCGATGGGTTCGTCCTGCCCGTCTCGCCGAAAAATCGCAACGCCTACCGCGCGATGGCGCTGAAGGCGTTCGAGATGTTCCGTGACCACGGCCTCATCCGTAACCTCGAGGCCTGGGGCGACGATGTCCCGCGCGGGCAGATCACCGACTTTTATCGCGCCGCCCATGCCGAAGGCGAGGAGGATGTCGTCTTCGCCTTCCTGGAATGGCCGGACAAGGCGACACGCGACGCCGGCATGAAGGCCGTAATGGACGACCCGCGCATGAAGGAGATGCCGTCGCCCATGCCGTTCGACGGCAAGCGCATGATCTTCGGCGGCTTCACCGTGCTTGCGACGTGAACGGCAGCGAGACGTCGATCTCAATTCTGAAACCTTGACCCAATGGAGACTCGCCATGGCCAATTCCGCAGGAATCCCGATCTGGTACGAGCTTCTGACCCCGGACCCGGACGCCGCGCAGGCGTTCTATAGCGGTGTCGTCGGCTGGACTGTCGCCCGCGGCGACTATCCCGGCATGGACTACCGCATCATCTCCGCCCCCGACGGCACACGCGTTGCCGGACTGATGAAGCAACCGGAAGCGATGAACGCCGGCCCCGCATGGCTGACCTATCTGGCAGTCGAGGACGTCGACGCTTCCGTCGAGGCCGTCGAGAGGGCCGGCGGCGCCGTCCACATGCCGGCAAGAACGCTCGAGAACGTCGGCCGCATGGCGCTGGTCGCCGATCCGCAGGGCGCAGTATTTTACCTGATGCGTGGGGCCAGCGATCAGGAGAGCCACGCATTCGCACCGGCAAAAGTCGGGCACTGCGTCTGGAATGAACTCGTCACCCGCGACCAGGACGCCGCTCTCGGCTTCTACGGCGCGATGTTCGGCTGGCGGAAGGAGGGTGCAATGCCGATGGGGGCGATGGGCGACTATTCCTTCATCCACCACGGCGAATTGCCGATCGGCGCGATGATGAATGCGCAAGAGGCCGGGTCTCGGCCCGCTTGGAATTTTGCCTTCCAGGTGGCCGACATCAACGCGGCCAAGGCCGCCGTCGAAGCCGGTGGTGGCACTGTGCGGCACGGACCGATGGAAATCCCCGGCGGCGACTGGCTGATCATGGCAACCGACCCGCAGGGGGCGAAGGTGATGTTCGTCGCCTCCGGCAAGTCCTGAAAGGATCGGTTGAATGGACAAGCTTGCGACCTGCCTCTGGTTCGACGGGAACGGTGAAGAAGCCGCCCGCTTCTATGTCGACATCTTCCCGGGCTCTTCGATCGACGAGGTCACGCGTTCGACCGTCGATTATCCCGGCGGCAAGGAGGGCGGCGTGCTGATCGTCGCCTTCACCCTGTTCGGCCGAAAATTTCAGGCGCTGAACGGCGGCGATTTCTTCAAGTTCAACGAAGCCATTTCGCTGTCCATCGCCTGCGAGGACCAGGCCGAGGTCGACCGTTACTGGACCGCGTTGTCGGCGCATCCCGAAAGCGAGCAATGCAGCTGGCTGAAGGATCGCTTCGGCCTGTCGTGGCAGATCGTCCCGACACTCTTGCCGCGGATGTTGGCGGACCCTGACCGCGCCAAGGCGAGACGGGCCATGGAGGCGATGATGCAGATGAAGAAGATCGACATTGCGGCCATCGAGCGCGCGGCGGCGGGTTGAGTTTCGACCTCCAACGCCGATCAGCGCGACCTCGC
>JBBSUS010000028.1:0-10996 GCA_038234195.1 Hyphomicrobiales bacterium
AGCCAGGTTTTGGTCGGCGACGCGTGGGACGTCGTCCCACCGGTGCACCGCGGCGCCCTTCTTCTCATCCGAATAAGCTGTGAGACGCCGCCGGTTGATGCACCGTCGCGAGTTTGAAACCACGGGCAGGAACGCGATTGCACCGCAGGCCCCCGCCGCCGCTTCCGAGCTTGCCCAACGGGCCGCGATTGGCCTGCGCCGAGAGTGGGCGTCCGCGACATTGCGGCGAAGATTTGTCGGTTCGCCTGGAAAAAAATTGCGACACGCCGGTCAACCCCTTGCCGCGTCGGGGTTGGGCTTTCCCAGTGGTGGGAATTACCAGGCGCTATGGGCACCGCAAGCCCGGAATTGACGCGACGGGACAAGAGGTCAGGGCGTTCGTAAATCGTCAATCTTAATAGAGTGTTAAGCCCTGTCGCATAAGAATTCATGGTGCCCGGGATGGAGCTTCGCAGCCTGCTTTCCCATTGACGCCCATGAGTGCCCATGTTATCCCAAATGCCATCGGTCGAGGGGCGTTCTTCCCTCGCTTTCAGACATGTCTGCCTGGACTTTGCGACCAGCAAAGATGGCGAGAATGGCAGATTTGCGATTCTCGCCGCGGGACTAGTGCGTCGATGGGGCAGGGGGCAAGCGGGGGCTTGGATGGCATGCGAACCGGTCGAGACAGGACCCCAGGCCAGAGTGGGATGCCGGATCACTCCGGAGTGCTTGGCCGCTGATGGACCGGTTCTTCGCCAGCTACATCCACAACATAGATTCCAAGGGGCGCGTTTCGGTGCCGGCGCCGTTCCGTCAGGTGATCGCCGAGCGCGGCATTCGCGATCTGTTTGGAATGCGCAGCCTCGGTCTGCCGGTAATGGATGTCGGCGGCCCCGACCTTCTGGAGCGCTTCGAGCGCCAGATGGATCAGGTCTCGCCGCTCAGCCAGAGGTTCCAGGATCTCTCGGTCCTCACCTATGGCGACGGGACGCAATTGAAATTCGATGCGGAGGGTCGCATCGCGATGACCGATTTCATCCGCTCGCACACCGGGATCACCGACAGGGTGGCCTTCGTCGGTGGCGGGCATTTCTTCCGGCTCTGGGAGCCGGCGAAGTTCGAGACGTATCTCACCGAGGCGAGGGCGCGCATTTTGGCCGCGCAGCAGGCCGAGACCGGCTCGTTCGGCGGCTCGACGTCTGCAAGGGAAACGTCGGAATGATGACGGGCGACGACGGGGTTGAGGAACCCTTCGTTGGCGGACCAGCCCGTCACATTCCGGTGCTCTTGGCCGAAGTGCTGGAGGCGCTCGCCCTTCGGTCCGGCGACACCGTCGTCGATGGTACCTTCGGGGCAGGCGGTTATTCGCGCGCCCTGTTGAGCACCGGTGCTCGGGTCGTCGCGATCGACCGCGATCCCTCTGCCGTCGCCACCGGCCGCTCGCTTGCGGCGGAATACGATGCCTTTAGCATGGTCGAAGGCCGCTTCGGCGACCTCGAAGGCGTGGTTCGCGAGCGCACCTCAGGCGGCATGGTCGATGCGATCGTCCTCGATATCGGCGTCTCTTCCATGCAGATCGATCAGGCCGAGCGTGGCTTCTCCTTCCAGAAGGACGGCCCGCTCGACATGCGCATGGGAGCGTCTGGCCCGACCGCGGCCGATGTCGTCAATCAGCTGAAGGTCAACGATCTCATCCGCATCATCGGCATCCTCGGCGAGGAGAAGCAGGCGTCCCGCGTTGCGCGCGCCATCGTCGCCCGCCGCGAGGAAAAGCCCTTCGAGCGAACGCTCGATCTGGCGAGCGTCATCGGCAAGGTCGTCGGCCGCTCGCCGAAGGACAAGATCGACCCGGCGACGCGGTCGTTCCAGGGGTTGCGCATATTCGTCAATGACGAACTCGGCGAACTCGCCCGGGCCCTCGTTGCCGCCGAGCGCGTGCTCGAGCCGGGCGGCCGGCTGGTCGTCGTGACCTTCCACTCGCTGGAGGACCGTATCGTCAAGCGCTTCCTGCGCGATCGTTCGGCGCCGCCGTCAAGTTCACGTCACCTTCCGGACGTCGCGCCCTCGAGCCAGACCTTTGCCGCTCGCAACAAGGCCGTCGCCGCGAGTGACGCGGAAGCGGCACAGAACCCGCGCGCGCGCTCGGCCAAGCTCCGTGTTGGCATCCGCACCGCGGCCGCGCCGCGGCCCGACGCCGAAGACCTTGCCTTCGCCAATCTGCCATCGCTGGCCGCCCTGTCCGAGATCGGAGACTGAACCGTCATGTTGAAGACCCTCGACATCATCCTGATTGCCGTGATGATTTCCGGCGCTGCCTGGACCTACAAAATCAAGCACGAGGCCCAACTGATCGACACGGAACTTGCCAAGGTCGAGAAGAAGATCTCGCTTGAAAAGGAAACGATCTCGCTGCTTCAGGCCGACTGGAGTCTCCTCGACCAGCCCGACCGTCTGCAGACCCTCGTCGACGCCTTCCAGGATCAGTTGAAGCTGCAGCCGATGAGCCCCGAGCAGATCGTCACCGCCGACGAACTGCCGCGTCGCTCGATCGACGTCCTGCCCGATCCGAACAAGACGCTCGGCGGCTACGCCGACAATTCCAGGACGGTGGTCCGCTGATGCGCGTGATCAACCCGTTCAAACGAAAGGCCATCTCCGAGACGGCAAACATCCTTCCCGATTGCGATCATTTCGGTCGTCCCCGCCGCTCGCGCCAAAAGAGCGAGCCGCAATATCGCGGACGATTCGTCATCACGATCGGCCTCTTCGTCGGCATCTACGCCGTAATCGGTGGCAGGCTGGTCGAGTGGGGCGCGGCTCCCGAGGACAGCTCGACCGGTGCCATCATCGGTGCCGTGGTCGCCGATCGGCCCGACCTCGTCGACCGCAACGGCGAAGTGCTGGCGACCGATATCAAGACCGCCTCGCTCTTCGCCGAACCACGCCGCATCATCGATCCGGACGAGGCGAGCGAGTTGCTCCTCGGCGTTCTTCCCGACCTCGACCCGAAATGGCTGTACCGCCGGCTCGCCTCCAAGGCCGGTTTCGTATGGTTGCGCCGCGAACTGACCCCTGGCCAGCAGCAGGCGATCCTCGATCTCGGCGTTCCGGGAATCGGCTTCCGCACTGAAAAGCGTAGGTTCTATCCCGGCGGCTCCACCGCAAGCTTCATCGTCGGCCACACCAATGTCGACAATCAGGGCACTGCGGGAATGGAGAAGTACATCGACGACCAGGGCTACCGCGCCCTGCAGAACACCGGCCTCGCGTCGGCCGACATGGCACCGGTCAAGCTGTCGATCGATCTGCGCGTCCAGCACATCGTGCGCGACGAAGTCGTTGCGGCGATGACGCGTTATAAGGCGCTGGCGGCGGGGGGCGTGGTGCTCGACATCCACACCGGCGAGGTCATCGCGATGACGTCGGTTCCCGACTACGATCCGAACGATCCTGCCCAGGCTCTCGACAAGAACCGTTTGAACCGTATGTCGGCCGGTCTTTACGAGATGGGCTCGACGTTCAAAACCTTCACCACCGCGATGGCGCTCGACGAGACCAAGGTCACGCTGAACTCCACCTTCGACGCGACCAAGCCACTTCGCATCGGCGGCTTCACCATCCACGATTTCCACGCCAGGCATCGCGTCCTCTCGGTGCCGGAGATTTTCATCTACTCCTCCAACATCGGCTCGGCCCACGAGGCACAGCTTGTGGGTATCCCGGCGCATCAGGCGTTCCTCACCAAGCTCGGTCTCCTGTCGAGAATGGACACCGAACTGCCAGAGGTCGCGACCCCGACGCAGCCGAAGCAATGGAAGCCCATCAACTCGATCACCATCGCTTTCGGCCATGGTGTCTCGACGACGCCGCTGCAGACGGCCGTTGCCGCGGCTGCGCTGATGAATGGTGGCAAGCTGATCGAGCCGACGTTCTTGCCGCGCACTCGCGCGGAGGCCGACAAGATCGCGAGGAGAGTGGTGTCGCAGAAGACCAGCGACGACATGCGCTATCTCTTTCGCCTCAACGTCAAAGACCACCGCGGCTCAGGCAAAAATGCCGCTGTGCGAGGCTACGAGGTCGGCGGCAAGACGGGAACCGCCAACAAGGTGGTCAATGGCCGCTACTCCGATACCAAGAAGTTCAACGCCTTCCTCTCGGCCTTTCCGATGTCGGACCCGCAATATGTAGTGCTGGTGGTTATCGACGAGCCGCAGCCCGAGCCAGGCAAATATTACGCCACCGCCGGCATGAATGCCGCGCCGACCGTCAGTCGGATTATCCGCCGCTCGGCCGCGCTGCTTGGGGTCAAGCCGAATTTCGGCGACACCGGCGCTTCGCTGCTCGTTTCGTATTAATGCAACAGCCCGAGGCGAACACGGGGCAATGACGACGCCGTGACCTTCACCGGGTCTTAATACCGGTCTAAAGCAGCCAATGGTCTGCGAGGGATGCGCTGGCTATTCGGTAACAAGCGGAAAATGGTTAATGAAATTATCCCAGCTGGCCGAGGGACTTGCCGAGACGATCGCAACCGAATCGCAAGCTTCGAGCGATGCTGGGGCGATCCAGATTTCCGGCCTGTCTTCCAATTCGCGTGACGTGGTGCCGGGATACCTGTTTGCCGCGCTGTCCGGCAGCAAGGCCGACGGCAGCGGCTTCGTCGCCAGCGCTGTGGCGAACGGCGCAACCGCGATCCTCGCCGCGAAAGATGCGTCGATCGACCCGTCGGCCACGGGGTCTGTGCCGGTTGTCCGCAGCGCCGACCCGCGACGCGCTTTGTCGTTGATGGCCGCGCGCTTCTTCGGTCGCCAGCCTGAGCATGTCGTCGCCGTCACCGGCACCGCCGGAAAGACATCGGTCGCCACCTTCACCCGCCAGATATGGGCCGCCCAGGGCTTGATGGCCGCCTCCGTCGGCACCACCGGCGTCGTCTCGCCCGTCCGCGACGAATACGGCACGCTGACGACGCCCGATCCGATCGCGCTCGCCAGGCTGATGGCCGATCTCGCCGCCGAGGGCGTCACCCATGCGGCGATGGAGGCCTCGAGCCATGGCCTCGACCAGCGCCGCCTCGACGGCATCGCGCTTTCGGCTGCGGGCTTCACCAATCTCGGCCACGACCATTTGGACTATCATCCGGACGTGGAAAGCTATTTCGCGGCCAAGATGCGGCTGTTCACGGAGCTTTTGCCGAAGGGCGCACCGGCGGTGATTTTTTCGGACGACCGCTGGTCGGGCCGGGCGATCGAGGTTGCAACCAGCGTCGGCGCAAAGGTGATGACCGTCGGTCGTAAGGGCGATTCCCTCACGTTGAAGCGCCTCGAACACGAGCGCGCCCGCCAGATCGCCGAGATCGAGGCCGAGGGGCGCATCCATCGCATCGTCCTACCGCTCGCCGGCGAATTCCAGATGTCGAACGCTCTCGTTGCGGCCGGCCTCGCCATCGCGACCGGCGTGCCGGTGGACGCGGCTCTGCAAGCACTTGAGCAGCTCAAGGGCGCTTCCGGACGCCTCGATCTGGCCGGGACCACGAAGCACGGCGCGCCGGTCTTCGTCGATTACGCGCACAAGCCCGAAGCGCTCGAAAACGTATTGGCAGCGGTCCGACCCTTCACCACCGGCCGCGTCGTCGCGGTCATCGGCTGCGGTGGTGACCGCGACAAGGCCAAGCGTCCGATGATGGGTGAGATCGCTTCGCGCCTCGCCGACATCGTCATTGTCACCGACGACAATCCGCGTTCTGAGGACCCAGCGACGATCCGGGCCGAGATCATGGCCACAGCAAAGGGCGCGACGGAGATCGGGGATCGCCGTGCAGCGATCCGCAAGGCGGTTGGCAATGCAGGGCCTGGTGACACGGTCGTCGTTGCCGGCAAGGGCCATGAGGTCGGCCAGACCGTCGGAAGCGTCGTCCACCATTTCAGTGACCATGAGGAAGTCCGCGCAGCCATCGCGGAGACAAGCCGATGATCCCATCCGATACACCCGAACACGATGACGCGAATGCGCCCGGTCACCAGTCGAGCGGCGAAGCCGCAGCAGCCACGACCGCGGACGGCCCTTCTCTGCAGGCGCCAGGCACGCCGCCCGATTCCGATACCGATACCGATATCGAAACTGACGAGCCAACTTCGTCCAAGGGTGTGGAGACCGGCGCCGAGCCGCTGTGGGACACCGCTGCGATGGCCGAGGCGATGCACGCCAGGCCGATCGGGAGTCTGCCAGAATTTGTGACCGGCCTGTCGATCGACAGCCGTACGCTGCAACCAGGCGAGGCCTTTTTTGCGATTCGTGGCGACCGCTTCGACGGCCACGACTACCTGACCGCCGCGACCAAGGCCGGCGCCGCACTCCACATCGTCGCCGAGCACAAGCTGCCTGCTCTCGGACGCGTGCAGCATCAGACGCCGATGCTCGTCGTCGACGACGTTCTCAAGGCGTTGTCGCTGCTGGCTGAAGCGGCCCGCGCCCGCTCGAAGGCCAAGATCGTGGCGGTCACCGGCAGCGTCGGCAAGACCACCACAAAGGAAGCGCTGCGCCACGGGCTCGGCGCCGTCGGAACCGTCCATGCCAGCGCCGCCTCCTTCAACAACCATTGGGGCGTGCCGCTGAGCCTCGCCCGCCTGCCGGCCGAAACCCGCTACGCGGTTTTCGAAATCGGCATGAACCACCCCGGTGAGATCCGGCCGCTGGTCAAGTTGGTACGGCCCCACGTAGCGATCATCACGTTGATCGCGCCGGCCCATCTGGGTCATTTTCGCGACCTCGATGAGATCGCCGAGGCCAAGGCTGAAATCTTCGAGGGGGTAGTTCCTGGTGGCACGGCCGTCCTCAATGGCGACGATCCGCAATGCGGGCCGTTGGCGACCATGGCCCGCAAGGTCGGTATCAGCGATATTGCGATCTTCGGCGAGGTCAGCGGCGCCGATTGCCGGCTGACGGCATTCGATGCCTCGCCGGCAGGCGCATCGATGGACGCACAGATTTTTGGCGAACCCGTCCATGTCGATCTCGCCGCCAGCGGCCGCCACATGGCGCAGAACGTGCTCGCGGTGCTGGCAACGGCCAAGCTGTTCGGCGCCGATCTGGGCGCTGTCGCGGCCAGTCTTTCGAGTTGGCGCGCCGTGAAGGGTCGCGGCGAGCGCATCGTGCTTTCGATGCCGGATGGCGGGTCGATGACTCTCGTCGACGACAGCTTCAACGCCAGCCCTGCCGCCATGCGCGCCGCGCTAGATGTCTTGAAGCAGTGCGTGCCGGGCGAGGGTGGGCGTCGCGTCGCGGTCCTCGGCGACATGCTCGAACTCGGCAACACCGCTCCTGCGCTCCACGCCGAGCTCGCCGACCCGCTTCAGGCCGCTGGCGTCGACCGGGCCTTTCTGAAGGGCGAGGAGATGAAGGCGCTCGACGACGTGCTCGACGGACGCGTTGCTCGCGAGTGGCACGAAAGCATCGACGAGCTTCGCGAAAGCCTCCTGAACTATGTCCGTTCGGGCGACGTGGTGTTGGTCAAGGCCTCGAAGAGCATTGGCTTTGCCAAGCTCGTCGACCAGATTTGTGCTGCCTGTCCGCCGCAAACGGCGGGATCCGCGCCCAACCCGACGCCGGCATCGACCGGCGATAAACGATCCAATGATCCCGCAGGAGCCGGCCGATGATCGCCTATCTCGGCCAGTTCGCCGGCGAAGTCTCCATCTTCAACGTCTTCCGCTACATCACCTTCCGTACCGGCGCCTCGATGATCACCGGCTTCATCGTGGTGTTTCTGTTCGGTCCGGCTATCATCGCCAATCTCAAGGTGCGGCAGGGCCGGGGCCAGCCGATCCGCGCCGACGGTCCGCAGACCCATTTCAAGAAGGCCGGAACGCCCACCATGGGCGGGCTAATGATCATCACCGGCTTCCTGGTCTCGACGCTGCTTTGGGCGGACTTGCGCAATCTCTACGTCTGGACGGTGCTGCTCGTCACCATCGGCTTCGGCGCCATCGGCTTCTACGACGACTATCTGAAGGTCACCAAGCAGAGCGACAAGGGCTTTTCCGGCAAGGCGCGCCTCGGTCTGGAATTCCTTATCGCCGGTATAGCTGGAATCATCATGGTCTACGCCCAGACCGGCAGTTTTGCGACTTCGCTGGCGTTTCCCTTCGTCAAGGAACTGCTCATCGATCTTGGCTGGTTCTATGTGGTCTTCGCCGCCTTCGTCGTCGTCGGAGCCGGCAATGCGGTGAACCTGACGGACGGCCTCGACGGCCTCGCCATTGTGCCGATCATGATCGCCGCGGGGGCTTTCGGCCTCATCGCCTATCTTGCGGGCAACGTGCGCTTCGCCGACTATCTGCAGATCCACTACGTCGTCGGCACCGGCGAACTCGCTCCTCTCTGCGGTGCCGTCATCGGCGCCGGGCTCGGCTTCCTCTGGTTCAATGCGCCACCGGCGGCGATCTTCATGGGCGACACGGGCTCGCTTGCCCTGGGTGGCATGACCGGCACCATCGCCGTCGCCACCAAGCACGAGATCGTCCTCGCCATCATCGGCGGCCTTTTCGTCGTCGAGGCTCTGTCGGTGATCATTCAGGTCGGTTGGTTCAAGCTGACCCGAAAACGGGTATTCCTGATGGCTCCGATTCACCACCATTTCGAAAAGCTCGGCTGGACCGAAAGCCAGGTCGTGATCCGCTTCTGGATCATCGCCTTCATGCTGGCTTTCGTCGGCCTCTCGACCCTCAAACTCCGTTAGCGCGATGATCCCGGCTCGCTGCTTTTCCGGGCGTCGGGTCGCCCTTTTCGGCCTCGGCGGTTCGGGGCTCGCCACCGCCAGGTCGCTCGTCCAGGGCGGAGCGACTGTTTCCGCCTTCGACGACAATCCGGCGAGCGTAGAGAAGGCGAAAGGCGAGGGCATTCCAGTCGCCGATCTCAACGGCGCCGACTGGCAGGGCTTTGCTGCCCTCGTGCTGGCCCCCGGTGTGCCGCTCACCCATCCCAAGCCTCATTGGACCGCAGAGCTTGCCAATGCCGCGGACGTTCCGATCATCGGCGATATCGAGCTCTTCAGCCGCGAGCGCCGGTCGGTTTCACCTGGCGCGCCCTTCGTGGCGATCACCGGGACCAACGGCAAGTCGACAACGACGGCGCTGATCGCGCATTGCCTGGCCCATGCTGGCCGCGACACCCAGCTCGGCGGCAATATCGGCGTGCCGGTCCTGAACCTCGACCCGCCGACGCCCGACCGTCACTATGTCGTCGAGTGCTCCTCCTACCAGATCGACCTGGCGCCGAGCCTCGAGCCCACGGTCGGTCTTCTCCTCAACCTGACGCCCGACCATCTCGACCGCCACGGCACCATGGCGCACTACGCTTCGATCAAGGCACGGCTCGTGGCCAGAGCCGAAACGGCGGTGATCGGCATCGACGACGACCATTGCCGCAGGATCGCCGACGACGTCGCGGCGACTGGCCGGTCGGTCATCCGAATATCCCAGAACGGGGTTGTTCCCGGCGGAGTTGGATTTGAGAATGGCCGTATCGAGCGCCGCATGCCGGGCGCGCCTGACGTCGGTTTTGACCTCTCCACCATCGGCTCGCTGCGTGGCAGGCACAACGGCCAGAATGCCGCTGCCGCCGTCGCCGCGCTGACGCTGCTCGGCCTGTCCGATGGCGAAATTGAATCCGCGCTCAAGGACTTCCCGGGCCTGGCTCATCGGATGGAAGAGGTCGGTCACGCAGGCAGGGTGCTATTCGTCAACGATTCCAAAGCCACCAATGCCGAGGCGGCGGCCCCGGCGCTGGCTGCTTTCGAGCGCATCCACTGGATCGCCGGTGGCCTGCCGAAGCAGGGCGGCATCGCGTCGCTTGCGCCCTTCTTCGACCGGATCGCCAAGGCCTATCTGATCGGCGAGGCGGCGCCGGAATTTGCCGCGACGCTTGGTAAACGAATTCCTTACGAAATCTCGGCTACGCTGACGGTCGCGGTCGAAGCCGCGTCGCGTGATGCGCGGGCGACCGGCCTGGACGAGGTCGTGCTCCTGTCGCCGGCCTGCGCCAGTTTCGATCAGTTTCGCAATTTCGAGGTGCGCGGCGACGCGTTCCGCAATGCTGTGCTCGCATTGCCGGACGCCCAGCCGATGGCAAGGGGGCGTGAATGAACAGCCGGGTCAAGCGTGGCGTGATCAGCGACTGGTGGTGGGGTGTGGACCGCTGGTTTCTGGCGGCCTTCCTCATGCTGTTGGTCGGCGGTCTCGTCCTCTCCTTCGCCGCAAGCCCGCCTGTCGCCGAGCGCATCGGCCTCGAGCCCTTCCACTTCGTCAAACGGCACGCGATCTTCCTGGTGCCGTCGGCGCTGGTGATGTTCGGCTGCTCGCTGCTCTCCCCGCGCGGCGTGCGCCGGGCATCCTTCCTGATCCTCGGCGCTTCCATGGTGCTGATGGTCGGTGCCTTGTTCTTCGGCACCGAGATCAAGGGCGCCCGCCGCTGGATCGACTTCGGCCCGCTCTCTATCCAGCCGTCGGAGTTCATGAAGCCGGCCTTCGTCGTCATCTGCGCCTGGCTTTTCGCTGAAAAGACGCGCCGGCCCGACATCCCGGGCAATCTCTTTGCGCTGATCCTGCTGATCGTCGTCGTCGCGCTGCTGGTGGCCCAGCCCGACCTCGGCCAGACGACACTGACGGCGGCGGCCTGGGGTGGCCTGTTCTTCATGGCCGGCATGCCATGGCTGTGGATCGTCGTTCTCGGGCTCGTCGCGGTCGGCGGCGGCGTCAGCGCCTACACCGTCTTCCCCCACGTCGCCAGCCGTATCAACCGCTTCCTGACCGGCGAGGGCGATACCTTCCAGACCGATACGGCACGCGAGGCGATCATGCATGGCGGCTGGTTCGGCCAGGGTCCGGGCGAGGGTACCGTCAAGCGCATGCTGCCCGATAGTCACACCGACTTTGCCTTCTCGGTGCTCGCCGAGGAATTCGGCGTCGTCAGCTGCATGCTTCTCGCGGCCATCTTCGCCTTCATCGTCATTCGCGGCCTG
>JBBSUS010000029.1:0-10890 GCA_038234195.1 Hyphomicrobiales bacterium
CCGCATGGGCTTCGAGACGCTCGCGGATTACATTTTCGCACGCAGCCGTTCGGGTCGGAAGATCGCGATGACAACGCCGGTTCTGCAACAACTCGCGGACGGCGGTGGACGAACCAAGGGCTGGGCCGTCAGGTTCGTGATGCCCAAGAAATTCACCCGTGCGAGTTTGCCGGAGCCCACGTCGAACGACGTGTCGTTGAAAGACGTCCCCGCCCGCCGCATCGCCTCGATCCGCTTCCCGGGCAATTTCAACGCCACTCTCGCGTCGAAGCACCTGATGAGCCTCTACAACTATCTCGCCGACAATGACCTGAAGCAGAAGGGCGATCCGGAGTATGCGTTCTATAATCCGCCCTGGACCCCTGGATTCATGAAGCGCAACGAGATCCTCATCGAGATCGAGCGCTGATCTAACCTGCCACAGTCCCGAAGAACGAAAACGCCCGCCCATCGCTGCGGGCGTTTTCAATTTTCGGACGCACAACCGCGAAAGATGGATCGGCGGGACGCAGAAGCGATCAGGGCTTCGTCTCTTCCATTGATCAGACAGCAACTTGTATCAATTTGAAACAATAATGCTTTATATTCCGACGATTAACTCCCGATTCGATAAATCTGTATTTTTCTTCACATAACAATTGCGAATGATTTCAGCGTGGCCCATTGTTATCACTCGCAGGACGCAGCATCGGATGGAGCAACCGTGAAGCAACTGATTGCAATCCTCACCGCTGGCAGCAGCTTGGCTTTCGCGGTCGTACCCAGCTTCGCCGGCCAGGGCCGTGCCATTGCCTGTTATGAGCCCGTGAACCGCGCGGCCGAAGTCGCCACCGTCGAGGAGACTGTGCTCGTTCGTCCTGCCTCCACGATCTATGATGTGGTTCCTGCGCGGTACGGCACCGAAACGCGAGAGGTGATGGTTTCGCCAGAGCAAATCGTGCGGAAGGTCATTCCGGCTGAATATCGCGCCGTCGAAGAGCGGGTGCTGGTTCGCCACGCAACCACCGTTTATGTCCGCGCCGAACCGCGCTATCGCACCGTAGCGGAAACAGCCGTTTCACCTGCTCACGAGACGTGGCAGTGGAAGGTCATCAACGGCAAGCGGGTCTATTGTCGCGTCCTGATCCCGGCTCGCTATGCGACCCAGCATCGACGTGTGCTGGTCAATCCTGGCGAGACCTACGCCCAGCGCGTGCCGGCCGAATATGCCACCCAGGTGCGAAACGTCGTCGTTACTCCTCAATCCTATGCGGAGTACGTGATACCGGCGCGATACGCGACGGTGACCGAACAGGTCGTTCTCGAACCTGCGCAGCGCATCGCCCGCGAAATTCCTGCCGAGTACACGACCCGCTATCGCAACGTGACTACCCGCCCAGCCGAGAGCGGCTGGCGGCAAGTGCACCTGCGCAATTCCTGCTGATTGCTTTCGGGCCGCTCGATCAAAGCCAGGTCCGATGCAGAAGCCCGCATCTGCAATTTTTAACGATGGATCGCCTGCTTGCTAAGGCCATCGTCGGCAGTCGGCGGTCTCGCGTAAGGTTGTTGGAGCCGGGATCACGTCTTGATGACGTAATGCTTCTTCGTTGGCTCAACGACCTTCCAGCGGCCCTTGAAGCCAGGACGGATGACGAAGCTGTCACCTGCAACCAGCTTGACGGGCTCACCGCCGTCCTCGGTCAGCACGGAAACGCCCTCAAGGATGTGAAAGAACTCCCACTCGGTGTAGTCGATCTCCCATTCGCCGGCAGTCGATTCCCAGATGCCGGCGTAAAGACCGCTACCGTCATCCTCGAAATTCCAGGTCTTGTTCGCAGGCCGGCCGCTCCTGATCTTTTCCTTATCGGGCGCGCCGAGTTCGACGTCGACCTTGTCCTTGTCGAAAATCAGAAAATGATCGGTCATGCCGTCGTCTTTCGCCGGTGGATGGGATCGATTGCGGACTGGACCCGCAATCGATCGGGCAGGAATGCTGAAGCGCCGCAGACGTTCCGCCGGCGAAGCCGGCCGCAGCCGGCCTCGTCATACAGGTTTCTGCCCGCAGTTCGCCTTCAGACCCCTCAAGCCATCTCGCCTCAGGTCTTTGCGAGCGCCTGATCGATATCGGCGATGATGTCCTCGACGGTCTCGATGCCGATCGACAGGCGCACAACGTCAGGCCCCGCACCGGCGGCGATCTTCTGTTCGTCGGCCAGTTGCTTGTGGGTGGTCGAGGCCGGGTGGATCACCAGCGTGCGGGTGTCGCCGATATTGGCGAGGTGCGAGATCAGTTCCAACGCTTCGACGAATATGACGCCAGCCTCGAAACCACCCTTCAGGCCGAAGGTGAAGACCGCGCCCGCGCCCTTCGGCGCGTATTTCTGCATCAGCGCGTTGTGCGGATCGTCGGGCAGCCCCGAATAGGAAACCCACGAGACCTTATCGTTGCTCTTGAGATGCTCGGCGACCTTCAAAGCGTTTTCGCAATGGCGCTGCATGCGCAAGGCGAGCGTCTCCATGCCGGTCAGGATCATGAAGGCGTTGAAGGGCGAAATCGCTGCGCCGAGATCGCGAAGGCCGAGCACCCGGCAGGCGATGGCGAAGGCGAAATTGCCGAAGGTCTCGTGCAGGACGAGACCATTGTATTCGGGCCGTGGCTTCGACAGCATCGGGTAGTTCTCGGTGGCAGACCAGTCGAAGGTGCCGCCGTCGACGATGGCGCCGCCCATGGAGTTGCCGTGGCCGCCCATGAACTTGGTCAGCGAATACACGACGATGTCGGCGCCATGCTCAAGCGGGCGGCACAGATATGGCGTCGCCATGGTGTTGTCGACGATCAGCGGGATGCCATGCTTCTGGGCGATCTCGGCGATCGCCCCGATATCGACGACGATGCCGCCGGGATTGGCGATCGATTCGATGAAGATCGCCTTCGTCTTTTCGGTGATTGCCGCCTCGAAGGATGAGATGTCTTCCGGGTCGGCCCATTTGACCCGCCAGTCGAACGATTCGAAGGCATGCCCGAACTGGTTGATCGAGCCGCCGTAAAGCTTGCGCGACGCGACGAATTCGTCTCCCGGCCGCATCATCGCCTGGAAGACGATCACCTGGGCAGCATGGCCAGAGGCGACGGCGAGCGCGGCCGTGCCGCCTTCCAGCGCTGCGACCTTCTCCTCCAGAACGGCCTGGGTCGGGTTCATGATGCGGGTATAGATGTTCCCGAACTGCTGCAGCCCGAACAGCGAGGCGGCGTGGTCGACGCTGTCGAAGACGAAGGACGTCGTCTGGTAGATCGGCGTCGTGCGCGCACCGGTCGTCGGATCGGGTGCAGCCCCCGCATGGATCGACAAGGTCTCGAAACCGGCCTGGCTCATGTGATCGTCCTTCCCCTGATTGCCGCAGTCGCAGATGCTGCGGTTTCGTGTCCGATGAAGCCGGTTTGCGTTAACCGGCGCCGGAACGCTAGCACGTCCCAGAGGCTCGTTCGAGAAACGGCCATGCTGTCACCCAGGTGCGCAGCGAAGCAAAGATTGTCCAAAATCATCGCGCGGTGGAACGGGCAAAGCGTGGCCTGCCGGTTTGCAAATCGAGCCGGCGCCCCACATTCGCCGGATGCCGTCCGGCATCAGCGCAAGCCACCGACCGAACGAGGACCACTATGCCAAGCCCCGAGGGAAAGATTCGTTACGCCGTCGTCGGTGCCGGCTGGATATCGCAGGGCGCCTTCATGCCCGGGATCGGCCAGACGACCAACTCTGAGCTGGCCGCGGTCGTCACCTCCGATCCGGGCAAGATCGAGGGCCTCGGCGAACTCTACGACATCAAGGGCTGTACCTATGAGGAGTACGACACGCTCCTGACGAGTGGGACCATCGACGCGGTCTACATCGCGACGCCGAATTTTCGCCATCGCGAATTCGCCGAGCCGGCGTTGAAGGCCGGCATCCACGTGCTTCTTGAAAAGCCTATGGCGGCCAGCCTGGACGACGCCGAGGCGATCGAGGCGGCGGCCAAGGCATCCGGCGCCAGGCTGATGGTCGCCTATCGCCTGCATTGCGAGCCGGGCACGCTCGCGATCGTCGAACTTGTGCGCAAGGGCGAGATCGGGGCGCCGCGCTATTTCACCTCGACCTTCTCGCAGACCGTTAAAGCGACAAACCATCGCGCGACGAGCGGCTACTGGGCAGGGCCCGTGCCGGACATGGGCGCCTATCCGATCAACGCGGTTCGCAATTTCTTCGAGGCCGAGCCGATCTCGGTGATGGCCTTTGGCTCGCGCACCGACCGGGATCTAGGCTGCGAAGACACGGTCTCGGTGATGATGAAGTTCACCGAGGGTCGGCAGGCCAGCTTCACCCTCTCCTATTCGGCGCACGCTATCGACCGCTTTCATCTGGTCGGCACCGAAGGGATAATCGAAGCAATGCCGGCCTTCGGCTTCGGCGAAGGGACGGCCGTCGATTTCCGGCTGATCAAGGACGACAAGACCACCGAGCACACCCACCATGTCGTCGATCAGTTCGGTGGTGAGACCCAGTATTTCTCGGATTGCATCCTGCAGGGCCGCGACCCCGAGCCCGACGGCGAGGAAGGCGTGATGGACATGGTCGTCCTCGCTGCCATTGAGCGCGCCCTCGAGACTGGCCTGCCCCAGGAGTTGATGCCCCGCTCACGGCAGCGCCACATCAGTCCTGACCAGCGGCGCGAACTGAAACTCGCCAAGGTGCCGGAGTTCGTCAACACCGAAGTGCCCATGGAGTGAAGCGAAAGCGTCTGTTTCGGGTCGAGCGTTAACGCCTGACGCCCGGCCGCAGACCGAAGCTCTGCACCCCGGTCCCGATTGTCCGCTTCTTCGACGACAGTGTGCGCGAATTGACACCTGTCCAGCTGATCTCGCCTGACAGGCGACCATACTCGATCTTCGGGCAGCGGTTCATGATCACGGTCAGCCCGGCTGCCTCTGCACTTGCGGCGGCTTCGTCGTGGCGCACGCCGAGTTGCATCCAGATCACCTTCGGTTTCGGGTCGAGCGCGAGAGCCGATTCGACGATGCCGGGAACCGCGTCGGCGCCGCGAAAGATGTCGATCATGTCGATCGGCTCGTGAATGCTTTCGAGATCGGCGTGGCAGCGCTGGCCGAGGAGTTCCTTGCCGGCCAGACCCGGATTGACCGGGATGACCTTGTAGCCCTTGGCGAGTAGGTATTTGAGGACGAAATAGCTCGGCCGAACGGTGTTGGCGCTGGCGCCCACCATGGCGACCGTCTTGACGTCTTCGAGGATGCCGCGCACCAGAGCGTCGTCGTAGACGAGGGTCGCCTGAACGTTTGGTGTCGGCATCGTCACTCTCCCGTCCATTCCGGCTTGCGCTTCTGGAGGAATGCGCCGATCCCCTCCTCTGCATCCCTCGCCAGCATGTTCTCGGTCATGACTCCTGCTGTATAAGCGTAGGCATCCGAAAGTCCCATCTCGGCCTGTTCGTAGAAGGCTTCCTTGCCGATCTTGACCGTCAGGGACGATTTCGAGGCGATGGTGGTGGCGTATTTGCCGACGATGGTGCCAAGATATTCGGGCGGCACGACGCGGTTTACGAGGCCGAACTCGCGGGCAGAGCGGGCGTCGATCGGCTCCCCGGTGAGCAGCATTTCCATCGCGTGCTTGCGCGATAGATTGCGCGATAGCGCAACCATCGGCGTCGAGCAGAACAGGCCGATATTGACCCCCGGCGTGCAAAACTGCGCCTCTTCCGAAGCGATGGCCAGATCGCAGGAGGCAACGAGTTGGCAGCCTGCTGCGGTTGCCAGGCCATTCACCTCGGCGATCACCGGATTGCGGTGGCGTACGATCGCCTGCATCAATTCGGAGCACTTCTGCATCGTCGCCAGGAAGAACGCCCTTCCGCGATCATCGTCCCCGCGCCGGGCTGTCAGTTCCTTCAGGTCGTGGCCGGCAGAGAAGATTTTGCCCACAGCGGCAAGCACGACGACCCGGTTGCTTGCGTTCGCCGACGCCTCCGCGAGAGCCGCGAGAAGGGCGTCCATCACAGCCATCGACAAGGCGTTGGCCGGCGGGCTCGACAGGACGATGCGGGTGATGCCCGGCGCGGTCTGCACGTCGATCGGATGAGGGTGGGGTTCGCCGAGTTCGAGAATGTCTGCCATCGAGATCACTATCGTTCAGAGTGGGGTCATCCACGTCCCGGCGCACGTAGACCCGGTCACGGAATGCACGGCTTGAGGGCGATCGAATGATCGAGCGCCTTCGATGATCGGCCTAGTGGCATTTGATCTAACAGGAAGCTAGGACGGTAAACGCGTTGATGCCATCCCGTCCTTGCCACGATCTGTTCCCGGAGTCTCGTTTGCAGCCCCTCATGTCCGCGTCCGAGCTCGATGCTTTCCTGCACTCCGACTTTCCCCAGCTCGGCGGGCCGCAGGGCAGCTACGCGGTCACGGCCGTCGCGCCCGGTTCGGCGACGATGACGCTGATCACCGGCGACCAGCATCTGCGGCCAGGTGGCACTGTCTCCGGTCCAACGCTCTTTGCACTCGCCGATGTCGCGGCCTATGTGGCGATCCTCGCCCATATCGGCCCGGTGGCTCTGGCGGTCACGACGAACCTGTCGATCAATTTCCTGCGCAAGCCAGAGCCGGGACGCCTTGCCGCTCGCGCGCAGATCCTGAAGCTCGGCAAGCGTCTTGCCGTCGTCGAGATTTCGATCGCCTCGGCAGCGGCACTGGACGATAGCGGCACCTGTCCGGAAGAAGACATTTTCGCCCATGCCGTCGCGACCTATTCGATCCCGCCACGATGAGCAGTTCAATTTATAGGGTATCTAAATACCATACACCGTCAAACCCCTGCACAACAGGCGATTGGCCGCTACGGGCGAGGACGAATTGAAGTTGACACTTCGCTGGGGCCTTCGTATGAAGCGCCCATGAGAGCGGCCTTGAGGGGCCGCGCTTTTTTTTATTTCGGACGGCTTTGAAACGGGCTCTCCGATCGATCGTCTTCTCGCCGAACGCGAACAGGCCGATCGCAAACACCAAGGGTACCCCATGAAGACCTTCTCGCAGAAGTCCGAGACGGTGGAGAAGAAGTGGATCCTGATCGACGCCGAAGGGCTTGTCGTCGGCCGCCTCGCCTCGATCGTCGCGCTTCGCCTTCGCGGCAAGCACAAACCCACCTTCACGCCGCATGTCGACGATGGTGACAACATCATCATCGTCAACGCCGAAAAGATCGTCCTGACCGGCAAGAAGTACGAGAACAAGACGTACTACTGGCACACCGGCTATGCCGGCGGCATCAAGGAGCGCAAGGCGCGCCACATTCTCGAGGGCCGCTTTCCCGAGCGCGTCGTCGAAAAGGCGATCGAGCGCATGCTGCCGCGCGGGCCGCTCGGCCGTCGCCAGCTCAAGAACCTGCGGGTCTATGCCGGCACCGAGCATCCGCATGTCGCACAAAATCCCGAGACGCTCGACGTCGCGGCGATGAACTCCAAGAACACGAGGGCCGCATAATGTCCCAGCTCTCTTCTCTCGAAGACCTCGGCAGCACAGAAGCCGCCGCCCAGCCGGAAGCTCCGGTCTATGTGCAGAAGCTCGACCAGTACGGTCGCGCCTACGCCACCGGCAAGCGCAAGGATGCGGTCGCCCGCGTCTGGGTGAAGCCGGGCACCGGCAAGATCACCATCAACGAGCGTGATTTTTCGGCCTATTTCGCCCGTCCCGTCCTCCAGATGGTGCTGCGCCAGCCGATCGTCGCGGCAGCCCGGGACGGTCAGTTCGACGTCGTCGCGACCGTCCATGGCGGCGGTCTCTCCGGCCAGGCCGGTGCAGTTCGTCACGGCATCTCCAAGGCGCTCACCTATTACGAGCCTGGCCTTCGTGCTGTCCTGAAGAAGGGCGGCTTCCTGACCCGCGACTCGCGTACCGTGGAGCGCAAGAAGTACGGCAAGGCGAAGGCTCGCCGGTCCTTCCAGTTCTCCAAGCGCTGAGGCGCCCACTGCCGGGACAGCTGGCAGCTGCAGCTTGAAACGATTTCGACGCCGTCGGGTAAGCAACCCGGCGGCGTTTTCGTTTGCGGTTGCGAGCAACAGTTCAAGTCGTCCTCACATCACGCGCAGCTTTACCATGTCGGCAGTCTTCGGTTGCAAGACATCGCGATCAGGAGATTTAATGAATTCGTAACCATCGCATTCGCGTTCATGGTGCCTCCTCCCCGAGTCTGACGCCTGATGACCTCCCTCCCCAGCGTGCCGTATTTCGGAGCGGTCGACAGCCACGGCGCGCTTTTCCAGCCTTCGCGCGCGGATTTGACAGCGGCCCTCGTCAACGTTCTTCGCGTTGGCGCAGCGGCTGTGCTGTTCACGGCGTTGCTCGTTTCGTTCAACCCCTTTCCCGACGTGTTGAAGCCAGGCGCAAGCGTGCCGCTCAATCAGATCGGCTATACGGCTCTCTCGCTGGGCGTGATTGCCTCGCATGTCTTGCTGACGGGCCGGTCCGCCCTGAAGGCGCTTTTCAGCGTCGCTTGGCTGGTGCTGATCCTGCCGTTGCCGCTTTCGATGATCGGGACGGGCTGGCCGTCCGACAGCGTGCGCGCCATGCTCTTCACCTTCGCAACGATGATAGCGGCGACCGGTCTCCTGACGTTGCCGCCGGACGCCAAGGGGTTCCGCGCTGCGCTGATCGTCGCTTCGCTGGTCGTCCTGGCGATGTGCTATGCGGGCGTGATGCTGTGGCCAATCCGCGCCATCCATCAGGCCTATGAGGTCGAGGCGGAACATGCCGGCATGTGGCGCGGCATCTATTCGCACAAGAACATCACCGGCCCGGTCATGGCGGCCCTGGTGTTCGGCGGCATCTATCTTTTGCGCAGCGGCAATCGGCTGTTCGGACTGGCGATCACTGGCCTAGCGCTCTTGTTTCTGGTCAAGACCGGCTCGAAGACCTCGGTGGCACTGGTGCCGGTCATCGCGGGCCTGATCGTCGTCGGCCCGTGGATCGTCGGCCGGGCGCTCACAGCGATCGGACTTTTCTGCAGCTTTGTCGGTCTCCTCGCGCTGACCGTCGGGGCCGTGGTCTTCCCGTTCTTCGGCAAGCTGCTGCACGATCTCATTCCTGGCACCACCTTCAGCGGACGAACGGACCTCTGGCGGTTCGCTCTCGATCTTGCGAACCCGTTGCCACTCTTCGGCTTCGGCTACGGCAACTTCTGGAGCACGCCCTTCGTCGAGGAGTCTGAGAAGCCCTTCGAACTCGCATGGGACATGCGCGGTGCGGCCCACGCCCACAATTCCTTCCTCGACGCGATCATCCAGCTCGGCTGGCCGGGCTTCGCCGTCGTTCTTCTCGTCCTCGTGCTGTTGCCACTGGTCAATTACATCCGCTGCAGGCCCGGCACAGAAAATCGCCGGCTCGCGGATTTCTTCCTGATGGTGCTCGGCTTCATGCTGCTCAACGCGACGTTGGAGAGCTTCTTCTTCGATCGCGACAAGCCGGCTTGGGTGTTGCTCTGGATCTCGGTCCTCGGCCTGCACATGACCGCGCGGCTCAGCCTCTCGGAGGACCTGAGGCCGGCCATCCTCCACCGTCGAGCCTAGCCGTCGCCTGAAGGTTATCCCCCGCCGACGACGTTTGCTTTGACGTGGCGGCTTTCGATGCCGATAAGATGCACGGAGACTAACGGAGCGCCGCCGCCCAGTGGCGAGCACACGGGCCAGCGGTGCGCAGCGAGACGGGCGCCTTGTCCACGTCGCCCGCACGCGGTTCGGCTAGGACTTTCAGCACAGGGAACGGCTATGGCTGGCAGCAAGGCGATTGACCACGGATTCACCGCGAGCGGCCTTCTGGGTGCGGCAAGCGATCCGACCTACGCCGGCGCCCTTTCCTTCATGCGCCGCAAATTCAGCAAGACTTCAGAAGCGAGCGACGTCACCGTCTGGGGTGTGCCATTCGACAGCGCCGTTTCCAATCGCAGTGGAGCCCGTTTCGGGCCGCAGGCGCTGCGCCGCGCATCGTCCATCTTCGACAACGATCCCCAATATCCCTTCGCCCGCGATCTTTTTGAGGCGCTGGCGGTCGTGGACTATGGCGATTGCGCCCTCGACTACCGACTGCCGGAGACCGCTCACGCCGCAATCCGAGCCGAGGCGGCCACAATCCTTCGCCAAACAGACTTTCTCCTCACGCTCGGCGGCGATCACTCGATCACGTTTCCGCTGCTTGAGGCCCATGCCGAGCGGCACGGCAAATTGTCGCTCGTTCAGTTCGACGCACACCAGGACACATGGCCGGTCGCGCAGGATGCCAGCGGTGCTACCCGCGTCGATCACGGCTCCTTCGTCAAGGCCGCCGTCGCGGCCGGACTGATCGATCCGGCAACCTCGATCCAAGTCGGCATCCGCACCCACGCGCCGGAAGACTGTGGCATCGCCATCCTTTACGGTGAAGCCGTCGAAGACATGAGCGCCAGAGCCATCGCCGAAGCGATCCATGACCGCACCAACGATTCCAACGTTTATCTGACCTTCGACATCGACTGCCTGGATCCAGCCTTCGCACCCGGCACGGGCACCCCGGTTTCGGGCGGACCGTCCAGCGCCAAGATGCTTTCCGTGCTGCGGCACCTCAACGGACTGCAGATCGTCGGTGCCGACGTGGTCGAGGTGGCGCCGTCCTACGATCATGCCGACATCACGGCGATCGCCGGATCGACGATCGCGCTCTATCTCATCGGTCACCTGGCGGAAAAGCAGGCGCGCGCGGCCTGTTGAGACAGCCTTGTCAGGGATCGATTCAAACGACCCGAGGACGCTCATACGGCGAGTCCGCGAAAATCATTAAGCCGCTGATACGAATTTTGAATGGCGCTCCGGTGTCGTTTCGATTCACACCGATCGGGCTCG
>JBBSUS010000030.1:0-10855 GCA_038234195.1 Hyphomicrobiales bacterium
GTGAAGTCGTTGACGTAGAGCGAGCCGAAGGTCGATTGCATGGTTTCGAAGATCGACGAGATCGGCACGTCGAGGGCCTTGGCCTTCTGACGGTCGACGTCGACCTGGTATTGCGGGACGCTGGCCGAGAATGTGGTGCGCACGCCGGCCAGCTCGGGCCGTTTGGCGGCTGCGGCGACGAGCTTGTTGGTGGTGTCGAGCAGTGCCTCGGTGCCGGCGCCGCGCTTGTCCTGAACGAAAAGGTCGAATCCGCCGGTCGTCGAAAGGCCCTGGATCGGGGGCGGGTTGAAGGCCAGCACCATGGCGTCCTTGATGCCGGCATTGGCACCCATGATCGTTCCGGTGAGATTGCGGGCGTCGAGGGCGGGATCCGTTCGCTCGCTCCAGTCCTTCAAGGTGACGAAGGCGACGCCGGCGCTCGACTTCTGCGAACCCGACAAAAGGTCGAATCCGGCGAAGGCGGTGACGTCCTGGACGGCCGGATTGTCCTTCAGGTTCTGGTAGACCTGCTGCATCACCGCGGTGGACCGCGACAGCGACGCGGCTGGCGGCAGGATGGCGACCGCGAAGTTGACGCCCTGATCCTCGTCGGGAACCAGCGAGCCGGGGATCGACTGAAAGAAATAGTAGGTGCCGCCGAGGAGGCCGGCGAAGAGGATCAGCGCCAGGACGGCGCGGCGCATGATGAAGGCGACGCCGGCGCCGTAACCGTTCGTCAGCTTCTCGAAGCCGGCATTGAACCAACGGAACGGTGCCCAGGGCCTCGTATGCTTGTTCGACAGGATCACGCTGCACAGCGCCGGCGTCAGGGTCAGCGCGACGATGCCGGAGATCACCACCGAGACAGCGATGGTCACGGCGAACTGCCGGTACATGGTGCCGGCAAGGCCGCCGAGGAAGGCGACAGGGATGAAGACGGCGCACAGGACGAGGACGATCGCGATGACCGGACCTGCCACCTCGGTCATCGCCTTGGCGGTCGCGTCCTTGGCGTTCAGGCCCTCCTTGGTCATGATGCGTTCGACGTTTTCGAGGACGACGATCGCATCGTCGACGACAATGCCGATGGCGAGCACCAGCCCGAACAATGTCAGGAGGTTAATCGAGAATCCGAGCGCGAGGAGCACGCCGAAGGTGCCGATGATCGACACCGGCACGGCCAGCATCGGGATCAGCGTCGCGCGAAAGCTCTGCAGGAAGATGAAGACGACGACGAAGACGAGCACCATCGCCTCGATAAAGGTGGTGATGACCTCTTCGATCGACGCCGCGATGAACTTTGTCGTGTCGTAGGGGACAGCGTAGGTGATGCCGTCGGGAAAGGCACCCGACAATTCATTCATGCGCGCCCGCACGCCGGCCAATGTGTCGAGCGCGTTGGCGCCCGGCTGGAGATAGATGCCGATCGGCACGGTCGGCGTGCCGTTGTAGGTGGCGTTGAAGCCGTAATCCTGGGCGCCGAGTTCGACCCGCGCAACATCCTTCAGGAGCAGAGAGGAGCCATTCTTGTCGGACCTGAGGATGATGTTTTCGAAGGCCTTGGCGTCGGGAAGGCGTCCGGCGGTGGTGACCGAATAGGTGAAGGCAACGTCGGAATTGTTGGGTTCGGCGCCGAACTGGCCGGCGGCGAACTGGGCGTTCTGGTCGCGGATCGCGGTCGCGACGTATCCCGGCGTCAGTCCGTATTGGGCGAGCGCATCCGGTCGCATCAACATGCGCATGGAATAAAATCGGGCGCCGAACAGCTGCGCCTGGCCGATACCGGGAAGGCGCTTGAGCTCGTCCATCACGTTGAGCAGCGCATAGTTCGACACGTAAGTCGCATCGTAGCGTGGATCTTTCGACGACATCGTCAGGACGGCGAGGATCGAGGAATTCTGCTTGGAAACCGTGACGCCGAGGCGCTGCACCTGCTCGGGAAGTGAAGCGGCGGCCTGCTGGACGCGGTTGTTGACGTTGATCGTCGCCTGGTCCGGGTCGGTGCCGGAGGCGAAGGTCACGGTGATCGTCGCCGAACCCGTCGAGGAGTTGGTCGACTGCATGTAGAGCATGTTCTCGACGCCGTTGATCTGCTGCTCGATCGGGGCGGAGACGGTCTGGGCGATGGTTTCGGCGCTGGCGCCGGGATAGTTCGCACGCACCTGCACCTGCGGCGGCACGAGCTCCGGATACTGCTCGATCGGCAGCGACGATAGGGACAGCGCGCCGCCCAGAACGATGAGGATCGAGATGACGGCCGCGAAGATCGGTCGGTCGACGAAGAAGCGCGCGTTCATCGCTGCAGCTCCGCACGCTCAGTGATGCCGGTGGTGGCGCGGCGCGCGTCTGCGCCGTTCGGCAGGGCAGACAGGGGCACGGGCGGTTCGGCGCGTGTCGCGCCACTGCCGTCGTCGGCAAAGGCGACGAAGTTCTTGTCGCGCGCAATCGACGCCTGATCTGCGTCGGTCGCTGACTTGTCGCGCGATGCCTTCTCGTCGGAAGTCTTGGTGGCTGCGGGACCTGGCTTGGCGCCGTCGGCCGCAGCGGGTGCAGAAGCCGATCCGTCGGCAGCGGGCGTCTCAGCGGACGCACCCGCACCGGTCTTGGCCGGCGCCGCCGAGTCTTCCATCGGCTCGGGCTTCACGGGCGCACCGGGGCGCACCTTCACCACACCCTTGACGATGACGGTTTCGCCACCTTTCAGGCCTTTTGAAATGAGGATGCTGTGATCGAGGTCGCGGCCGACGGTGACCGGGCGCACCTCGGCGACATTGTCCTTGTTCACCGTATAGACGAACGTGCCCTGGGGGCCTTGCATCAGCGCCTCGGTCGGCAGCGTGATCGCGTTGTCGATCGACAGGCCCTGAAGTTCCAGGCGGACGAACTGTCCGGGCAGGAGACGGCTGTCCGGGTTCGGCAACACGGCACGTGACAGGATGGTGCCGGTCTGGGTGTCGATCGAGGTCGAGGTGAAGTCGATCGTGCCGGTCTTGTCGTACTGCGTGCCGTCGCCGAAACGGATCGTGACCTTGAGGTCGGAGGCTTGGGTTGCGCCCTGCAGTCGGCCGGATGCCAGCAACTCGCGGATCGAGGCGGCCTCGGTGTCGGCGGCCGAGAAATTGACGTAGATCGGATTGAGCTGGTTGATCTTGGTCAGGAGATCGCCGGTCGACAGAAGGCTGCCCTCGGGCACCTGTTCGAGACTTGTGATGCCGCTGACAGGGGCCTGCACGGTGGCGTAGTCGAGCGACAGGCTGGCAGTCTGCAACTGCGCCTTTGCGGCCGCGACCTGGGCGTCGCCGAGCTGGGTGGCCGAGATGGCATCGTCCAGCGTCGCCTGGCTCGAGGCGCCGCGCTGGGCCAGCGTGCGGGCGCGCTCTTCGGAGCGCTGAGCCTGATTGAGTTTGGCCTGGGCTTCCAGAACCTGGGCCCGGGCGAGCGCCACCTGCGCCTCGTAGGTCGCCGGGTCGATGCGGAACAGCAGATCACCCTGCTTGACACGCGAGCCCTCCTCGAAGGCGCGCTGCAGCAGAATGCCGCCGACGCGAGCGCGGACCTCGACCTCGCGTGACGCGGCGACGCGGCCGGCATATTCGTAGGTGACCGGCAACGTCTTGGGCGTCACCGTCTCGACGCTGACCGCGGGCGGTGGCGGCGCTTTGCCGCCTGGCTGCTGGGCGAAGGCCTTTTCCGCCAGCGGCGTGGCGACGATCGCTACCGCCAGCAAGCCGGCCGCGACGCGCATCATTGGGTTAAGTCCGCGCATTCGAACACACTTTCCGGCCGAGGCGGCCCGCCCTGTCTCTTGCATTGCGGCATACATACATGCATAAATGTATCTGTTCAAGGGAGGTCCGGTTGCGACGCACCATCACATGAGACGCACAAAGGAGGACGCGCTGCAAACGCGCGAGGCCATCCTCGATGCGGCCGAGATGCTGTTCTACGAAAAGGGCGTGGCTTCGACGACCCTCTCGCAGATTGCCGCGGCAGCGTGCCTCACCCGTGGCGCGATCTACTGGCATTTCGAGAACAAGGTCGAGCTGTTCAAGGCCATGCAGGAGCGCGCGCGGCTTCCACAGGAAGAATTCTTCGCGCAGGGCGAGGGCGATGCGAGGCCTACGCTTCAGGAACTCTACGACAATTCGATCGACGCACTGCGCCATCTGGAGTCGGACGAACGCTCACGCCGGGTGCTGACGATCTTGCTGTTTCGCTGCGAATATGTCGGCGAGATGCAGGAGGCGATGATCCGGAGGACCGACGCCGATACCGCCATGCACAAGGCGATCGCCGGCATTTTTGACGCGGTGCACTGGCGCGGCGAACTGAAGGCCGAGTGGCGGCCCGAAGACGCAGCGACGGCTTATGTCTGCGCCGTCGGTGGCGTCATTTCCGAATGGCTGCGCTCCGATTGCGGGTTCGACCTCGTGGCGGTGGGTGGCCGAATGGTGCGCAGCGTGATTGCCGGCTTTGCCTGTCCCGACGCGCCGGGTGCCTGTCTGGCCGAGGCGGGGGCCGAACCGATCAAGCTGGCCAGGGCGGCGAATGGATGACGGGGAATCGGGCATGCCGGATCTGCGAACGTCGCTTCGTGCGCTCCGTTCCAATCGTTTGACCCATCGTCATCTCGGGATGATTTTTGTTCAAGCGGCGCAAAAATTGGAACAGAGCACGCTGCACTGCGGCGTGTGGCCTTCTATTTTTCGGGACGATTTGCGATAAACCGGCGCTAGGGGATTGATTAGCGCCCGATGAGACATCTTGCCGACGCGAAACGATGCGCAGGAGCCAGCCTTTCGCGCTGGGTGAACAATGTTCATGCGTCGGTTTCGCGCCCACGAATGCGTGTGACTTTCAGAAGGACCAGCCCATGAGCTCCGTCGCCCAGATGCAGAATGACGAGATGACGAAGAGCGAGACCGCGGCTTTTCCGATCCCGGCCGGCGTCTATGCCCAGAGCGTGACCCGCGTGACGCACTACACCGACACGCTGTTCTCCTTTCGCATCACTCGGCCGCAGGAATTTCGGGTCCGCTCGGGGGAGTTCGTGATGATCGGACTGCCGAATGCGGCAAAGCCGATCTTTCGCGCCTATTCGATCGCCAGCCCGTCCTGGGACGAGGAGATCGAGTTCTTCTCGATCAAGGTCGCCAATGGCCCGCTCACCGAGCATCTCCAGAAGATCGCCGTCGGCGACACGGTGCTGATGCGCAAGAAGTCCACCGGCACGCTGGTGCTCGACGCGCTGATCCCCGGCATGCGGTTGTTCCTGTTCTCGACGGGGACCGGCATCGCGCCGTTTGCCGGCGTCATCCGGGATCCGGAAACCTACGAGAAGTTCGACCAGGTGATTCTGACCCAGACCTGCCGCGGCACCCGCGAACTGCAATACGGCAAGGATTTGGTGGAGACGTCGAGAGGCGACGAATTGATGGGCGACTTCATCGGCGACAAGCTGGTGTTCCATGCCAGCGCCACACGCGAGGGCCAGACCCGCGGCGACCGGATCACCACGCTGATCGAGAGCGGGAAGCTTTTTGCCGATCTCGGCGTTGCGCCCCTCGACCCGGCCACCGACCGCGCGATGATCTGCGGCTCGATGGCGATGCTGAAGGACACCGAGGCTTTGCTGGATGGCCTGGGGTTTGAGGAGGGCGCGAATTCGAAGCCGGGGACCTATGTGGTCGAGCGGGCGTTCGTGGATTGAGGGGGCGTCGGTCTGCTGGCCGCAGCGTTTGGTTCCGAGAATCTACAGACCCGCGAGGTCGATCGCGGGGATTCCAAGCGGTTCGAAATGTCTGAGGTTTTCGGTGACCACTGTCAACTCTCTGGAGGCGGCGATTCCAGCGATCGCGACGTCTGCAAAACCGGGATGCCTTCCGATGCCGGTCGCGCGATCGGCAATTTCCGCAGCCGCATCCGCGGCTGCCAGATCGAACGGTATTACCCTGTCTTCGAAATGGATGCGGATGGCAGAAATCCAGACGATCAGCTTCTCGGCGCGTTCCATCGAGCCGATCCGTCGAAGTCTCGCGATGCCAGCGCCGATTTCCGCGATCGCGATCGTCGGAAGGTAGACAAGACTGCTGCGCTCTTTGATGGCACGTGTGATGCTGTGAGGTGTCGGCAACCGTCCGGGCGCCAGCATCGATATCGACGACGTATCCAACAGGTAACCGGAGATCACAGGTCAACCGACCGCATGGGCGTCTGATCGCGTTCGTATTCCATACCGCCGGGAAAGCTCAAAAGCCAATCGGCAAAATCAGGTCTCTTGTCCGGATAGAGCCGTTTGGCGTCCTCTACTGAAACAAGGACAGCTGCGGGCCGGCCGTGACGTGTGATCGTCGTCGGTTCGCCTTTTTCAGCCGCGTCGATCAAGGCCGAAAAGCCCGCCTTGGCGTCTCTCACCTGAACAGTTCGCATTGAGCACTCTCCTGTGTGACCACGTTAGTCACATTAATCGCGCGTTGACATCTGTGCAATGCCGATACCCTTGACTGGCAAGGCGGAAGCGGCCACCGACGATAAATGACATCCTACTCGCCAACCAGCTCCGCTCCCGTGGCTCCCCATTCCGGCCTGAAAGTGCTCGAACTCGCCCGCATCCTTGCCGGGCCTTGGATCGGGCAGACGCTGGCCGATCTCGGCGCCGACGTCATCAAGGTCGAAAGCCCCGAGGGCGACGATACGCGCGGCTGGGGTCCACCATTTCTGGAGCGGGACGGGGACCGATCGGCGGCGTATTTTTCCGCCTGCAATCGCGGCAAGCGCTCGGTCATCGCTGATTTTCGCACCGAGGAGGGCCGGGCGCTTGTGCTCGATCTCGCCCGCGAGGCCGACGTTCTGATCGAGAACTTCAAGGTCGGCGGCCTGAAGAAATACGGGCTCGATTACGAGCGCCTGAAGGGAGTGAACCCAAAGCTGGTCTATTGCTCGGTGACCGGCTTCGGCCAGGACGGGCCTTATGCCCAGCGGGCCGGATACGACTTCATGATCCAGGGCATGGGCGGGATCATGAGCCTCACCGGTGATCCGGACGGCGAGCCGCAGAAGGTCGGCGTCGCCTTCGCCGACATCTTCACCGGTCTTTACGGCACCATCGCCATCCAGGCGGCACTGGCGCGGCGCGAACGGACGGGACGCGGCGATCATGTCGACATGGCGCTGTTCGACTGCATGACCGGTGTGCTCGCCAACCAGGCGCTCAACTATTTCGCCAGCGGCACGGCACCGGCGCGGATGGGAAATGCCCATCCCAACATCGTCCCCTATCAGGTGTTTGCGGTTGCGGACGGCCACCTGATCGTCGCCTGCGGGGCAGACCGGCAGTTCGTCAAGATCTGCGACGTGCTCGGCTTGCCGGACATCGCGATCGACGAGCGCTATCGCACCAATGAAAGGCGGGTGGCGAACCGCGACACGCTGGTGCCAATCCTAGCCGAGACGATCGGACGCTGGACGCGCGACGGTCTGCTCGCGGCGCTGGAGGGCGTCGGCGTTCCAGCCGGACCGATCAACAGCGTGGCCGATGTCTTCGACGACCCGCAAATTCTCCACCGGAAGATGAAAATTGCCCCGCAAGGCTTTGACGGGGTTCGAACTCCAATCGTCTTCGGTGAGGCCGAACTGGCGCTGGACAAGCCGGCGCCGACACGGGGCGAGCATCAGGGCGCGCGGTTCGGGAAAAGCTGAGGTCGAGCGCGACTGCGTTGCGCCGAGCTTGCAGAATCCAAAGTGTTTGCGGGACTTCTGATCCCGTCATCCCGGTCTTGAACCGGGGGCCATTCCTGTGCGTACGACCCATCCCAATCGCCGGAAATCTGGGATTATCATCGGTTGTCCGGATGCGGCTTGGCGGCTGAAGTGGTCTGGAATGGGTCCCGGTTCAAGACCGGGGTGACGACCTCGCGGGTCGACACTTCGTGTTGTCGCGCCTGCACCTCGTTTGTGCCGGGCCGGCCGGGCGGGTTCGCGTCGCAGCGCGTCGCGTAAGGCCCATGCCGTCCGGCTTTCTGCGTGCCGCGCTCCTCACGATTCCATGTCAGCGCCTGCACGACCCGCGAGTCCCATCAAGCCTTTGCCCGAATTGGCTGCGACTGAGATTCAAATGATCCAGCCGGCGATTCGCTTGCGCGGGCGGTGCAAAACAGCTTCGTCGTCAGCCCGGCGCAGGGTCCGCGCATTAACGATCGATTAACCGCCGACCGATTACATCGACAAGAAACCGAAAATTAACCGAGATGACCAAGACGCTAACAGACACCCGTCCGATCCGCCTCAAGGGCCGCTCCTTCCTGGCGCTGGTCCTGTCGCCGGAACTGCCCTTCGACAACTGGCTGGCACGGCTCGACGATCTGGCGTCGCGCTCGACGGGGTTCTTTCTCGGTCGACCCATCGTCCTCGACGTCGAGGGCCTCGACATCGATCAGGCACAGCTGAAGGATCTCATCGGCGAACTCGGCGAGCGCAGCGTGCGGATCATGGGCATCGAGGGCGCGCGCTCCTCGCTCATCGGCTTCGGCATGCCGCCGGCGATGAAGGGTGGACGACCCGCCGCCGATTTCGAGCCGCCGGCAGCGGAGGCGACGCCTCCTGCCGAACCCGAGGGTACCGCAAACGGATCGCATGCTGCGGTGAAGGCCAAGGCGGTTGACACCGCGCCGGCGCCGATCCGCGTCGAGGCGCAGCGGGCGCTGCCGTCGATCATCGTCGAGGAGCCGGTGCGCTCGGGTCAGTCGATCATGTTTCCGGAAGGTGACGTCACCATTC
This sequence comes from Hyphomicrobiales bacterium, assembly GCA_038234195.1. Taxonomy (GTDB): domain Bacteria; phylum Pseudomonadota; class Alphaproteobacteria; order Rhizobiales; family Rhizobiaceae; genus Aurantimonas. Next base: position 8,755 of record JBBSUS010000030.1, read on the forward strand.
TGGGCTCCGTCGCTTCCGGCGCTGAGATCGTCGCGGGCGGATCGATTCACGTCTACGGAACGCTGCGTGGCCGCGCGATGGCCGGTTCGGTCGGCAATTCCTCGGCCCGCATCTTCTGCCGCAAGCTCGAGGCCGAGCTCGTGGCCATCGACGGCCTCTACAAGATGGCCGACGACATCGACGCGCAATATCGGGGACAGGCCGTGCAGGTCTGGCTCGACGGCGACACCATCAAGGCGGAACGACTGGCCTGACGGCTTTTGCCGGCCAGCGAACAGGAGAAGAATATGGCAAAAGTCATCGTGGTGACATCGGGCAAGGGCGGCGTCGGCAAGACGACGTCAACCGCCGCCCTCGGCGCAGCGCTGGCCCAGCGCGGCGAGAAGACGGTGGTGGTCGATTTCGATGTCGGCCTGCGCAACCTCGATCTCGTGATGGGTGCCGAGCGGCGTGTCGTCTACGATCTGATCAATGTCGTGCAGGGCGACGCCAAGCTGCCGCAGGCGCTGATCCGCGACAAGCGGCTCGATACGCTGTTCCTGCTGCCTGCTTCCCAGACCCGCGACAAGGACAACCTCACGGCCGAGGGCGTCGAGATCGTGATGAACGAGCTGCGCAAGGAGTTCGACTGGATCATCTGCGACAGCCCGGCTGGCATCGAGCGCGGTGCCACGTTGGCGATGCGCCACGCCGACATCGCGGTGGTCGTGACCAATCCGGAAGTCTCCTCGGTGCGCGATTCGGACCGCATCATCGGCTTGCTCGATGCCAAGACGGCGAAGGCCGAGCGCGGCGAGCGGATGGACAAGCACCTGCTTTTGACCCGCTACGACCCGATCCGGGCCGAGCGCGGCGACATGCTGAAGGTCGAGGATGTCCTCGAAATCCTGTCGATCCCGCTGCTCGGCATCATCCCGGAGTCGATGGACGTGCTGCGCGCCTCCAACCTCGGCACGCCGGTGACGCTGGGCGATATCCATTCGGCGCCTTCCATCGCCTACAAGGACGCCGCGCGGCGTCTCGCAGGCGAGCAGGTGGCGATGACCATTCCGGGCGAGAAAAAGAGCCTGTTCGGCAAGATCTTCGGTCGGAGGGCCGCATGAACCTCTTCAGTTTCTTCTCCAAGCAGACCTCGGCGCCGCAGGCGCGCGAACGGCTGCAGATTCTTCTGGCACATGAGCGCGCGACGGTCGGGCACTCCGATCTCGTTGGGCTCTTGCGTGAGGAAATCCTCGCCGTCATCGCCAAGCATGTGGCGGTCGACCGCGACAAGGTGCACGTCAAGATGGACCGCGGCGATCAGGTCTCGACCCTCGAGGTCGACATCGAAATCCCGCTGACCGCAAGCGTGCGGGCGGCCTGAAGCCGCCCGTCGTCCCGGCCGGACCTCTTTGGGGGCCGACCTCATCACGAAGGGCTCCGCGCCAGAAGGCGCCGCGTCCCAAACAGGAAAGGAGACCCCTATGAGCAGAGCAACGCTCCTCCAGCGTCTCAGCGAATTGCAGAAGGCGCCGAAGTTCCAGAACAAGGACATCCGCACGATCAGCTCGATCCTGTCGACGGAAGCGCTCGCCAAGCATGTCGAAGTGTGCGAGCAGGCTGCCGGCCGATAACACCGCCTTATACCAGCGATGCCAGAGGGCTCGACCGCGCTTCGCCGCGGCCGGGCCTTCGCCGTTTTGCGGCTTCGTCGTCGGGCACCGCCGAAAATCCTTGCACCGCTTTGTGCGATCGTTACTGTGGCAGGCGATCGGTCCGGGTGGATCCGGCCGGTCAAAGGACGGTTCCCCGGCTGCCGCGCGGCCGGGGCGAAGAGGGAATGCGACGGGTCGACCCAAGCAGGGGGCCCATATCGCAGCCGACCCCGCGACTGTAGAGCGGAGAGGGCGTTCTCGCCGATCCGGTTCGTCGATCGACACGATCAGCGAATGGGATTGGAAAGCCACTGGAGCTTGGCTCCGGGAAGGTGAGAGACCGACCGAAGACCCGTGAGCCAGGAGACCTGCCGTCCTTGCGAAAGCGTCTGCATCCCGCGGCGCCTCACGGAGGTTGACATGACTAATCTTTCCCAAGCCGGTGCCCCGCACGGTCCCTCGTTCGA
>JBBSUS010000031.1:0-10673 GCA_038234195.1 Hyphomicrobiales bacterium
CGAGACCGTTGCCGCCTTCATAGGCGAGCCGCTGCTCGGCACCGGGGGCATCGTGCCGCCGCCTGCTGGCTACTGGCAGACGATCCAGGCCGTGCTGGAGAAATACGACGTTATGCTCGTCGCCGACGAGGTCGTCACGGGCTTCGGCCGCACCGGCTCGATGTTCGGCTCCGACCATTACGGCATGAAGCCCGACCTCATCACCATCGCCAAGGGCCTCACGTCCGCCTACGCGCCGCTGTCGGGCTCGATCGTCTCCAAGAAGATGTGGGACGTGCTGGTCCAGGGCTCCGACCAGATGGGGTCGATCGGTCATGGCTGGACTTATTCCGCCCATCCGCTGTGCGCGGCGGCCGGCGTTGCCAACCTCGAACTCCTCGACAAGCTCGATCTGATCGAGAACGCCGCAACGGTCGGCCAGCATCTGCGCGACGGGCTGAGCAACGCGCTTTCAGGCCACGCCCATGTGGGCGAGGTGCGCGGCGAGGGCATGATGGCCGCCGTCGAGTTCGTGCGCGACAAGGACGACCGGGTGTTCTTCGAGGCGTCCGAAAAGGTCGGCCCGCAGGTCTCGGCGGCGTTGCTGGAGCGCGGTGTCATCGGCCGCGCCATGCCGGAGGGCGACATCCTCGGCTTCGCGCCGCCCTTCTGCCTGACGGTCGAAGAGGCCGACAAGGTGATCGCGGCGACGGTCGGTGCCGTCGAGGCGGTGATGAAGACGGTGGGGTGAAGGGTTGCCTGTCCACGTCAGATAGGCCTTGGCAGCATTGCCGGGGCCTCGCGCTTCGATGCAAGTTGGAAACTCTACGGCGACGCTCGGTTCTTCTCCCGAATCGGGAGAAGTGCCCGGCAGGGCTATGAGGGTTTCGTGGCGCCAGCCTTGAAGCGTGGGCACCCTGCAGACCCTCACCCGTCTGCTCGCTTACGCTCGCATCCACCCTCTCCCGCAAGCGGGAGAGGAATTGGCGCCGAGGCCTTCGCCGTCTACAGCGCCAGATATTCCTTGCGCAGTTCGTCGTCGTCGAGGAGATCCTTGGCGGTGCCGTCGAAGACGACTTCGCCCATCTCCAGGATGATCGCCCGGTCGGCGAGATGCAGGGCTGCGACGGCGTTCTGTTCGACGAGGATCGTCGTGATGCCGATCTCCTTGATCTCCTCGAGGATGCTCTCGATCTCCTTCACGATGACCGGAGCGAGGCCCTCATAGGGTTCGTCGAGGAGAAGCAGCTTGACGTCGCGCGCCAGCGCCCGGGCGACAGCCAGCATCTGCTGCTCGCCTCCGGACATGGTGGTGCCCTCCTGGGTGCGGCGTTCGGCCAGCCGCGGGAAATGGCCGTAGATGCGGTCGAGATCCCAGCCGATCGGCTTTTCGATCTGGGCGAGCTTGAGGTTCTCCTCGACCGTCAGGCCGGCGATGATGCGTCGATCTTCGGGAACGAGTTGCAGGCCGAGGCGCGCTGCCTGATAGGCCTGCATGGTATGGAGCGGATGGCCGTCGAGCCAGATTTCGCCGCGCTTCAGGTCCGGCTGGGCAAGGCGCGCGATGGTCCGAAGGGTTGAGGTCTTGCCGGCGCCGTTGCGGCCGAGCAGCGCGAGAATCTCGCCCTCGTTGACCTCGAAGGACACGCCCTGGACGATGTAGCTCTCGCCATAATAGGCGTGGAGATCGGACGCGGTGAAGAACGCACGGCCGTCGGCGCGCTTGATGCCGGGCATCGCCGCCGGGCGCTCCATGGTCTGGCTCATAGATGCGCTCCCCCGAGATAGGCTTCCTGGACCTTGGCGCTCTTCTTTATCTCGTCGGGCGTGCCTTCCTCGATAACGGTGCCCTGCGCCATGACGGAAACTCTGTCGGCGAGCGAGAAAACGACATGCATGTCGTGCTCGATGATCACCTTGGTGATGCCGCGCTCGGCGATCTTCTTGAGAAGGTCGACCGTATTGTTGGTGTCGGCGCGCGACATGCCGGCGGTCGGCTCGTCGAGCAGCAGCAATTTCGGCTTCTGGACGAGGCACATGGCGAGTTCCAGCCGGCGCTTGTCGCCGCGCGACATGGAATCGACGCGGAGATTGCGCTTGTCGGCCAGGTTCAGGTCCTCGAGGATGTCCTCGGCCTCTTCCTCGATCTCGCGGCGGTTCATCGCCCGCTTCCACAGATTGATCCGGAACGCCCCGTCCTTCGTGGCGAAGGCGGGGATCATGATATTTTCCATGACCGTCAGCTCGGGGAAGGTCTCCGGCGTCTGGAAGACGCGGGCGATGCCGGCCTGGTTGATCTGATGCGGCTTGTGGCCGAGCAGCGGCTTGCCGTCGAATTTGACCGTGCCCTCGTCGGGTACGATCCGACCGACGAGGGTGTTGAGCAGCGTCGACTTGCCGGCGCCGTTCGGGCCGATGATGGCGTGGACCGTGCCCTGCTTCACCTTCAGATTGACGTTGTCGAGGGCCTTGAGGCCGCCGAAGCGCTTGCCGACGCCCTCGATGGAAAGAATGTCCATTGTGGTGTCCTTATTCGGCGATCGTGCGGGTTTCCTGGGGCATGTCCGGCATCTGCTTCTCGCCGGCAAGCCTGGGCTTCCAGAACACCGTGCCGAGCTTCTTCAGCCCCTGCATGATGCCGCCGGGCAGGAAGATCACCACGGCCATGAACAGCAGGCCGAGGGTCAGCTGCCAGCCTTCGCCGACGAAGGGGCTGGTGATCGTCGCCATGAACTCTTGCAGGGGCTGAGGGAGGAAACCGAAGAAATGGTAGAGAAAGCTGTCGTTGAACGATGAGAAGATCTGCTCGAGATATTTCATCACCGCCGCGCCGATGACCGGGCCGAGCAGCGTGCCGACGCCGCCGAGAATGGTCATGAGCACGACCTCGCCCGAGGCCGTCCACTGCATGCGGTCTGGCCCGGCCAAAGGGTCGGTCACGGCGAGCAGACCGCCGGCAAGGCCCGCATACATGCCGGAGATGACGAAGGCCGTGAGCAGATAGGGCCGCGTGTTGAAGCCGGTGAAGCTCATGCGGTTCTGGTTCGACTTGATGGCGAGCAACATCAGACCGAAGGTCGAATGCTTGATCCGCATGGCGATGAAGAAGCCGACGATCAGAAGGATGGCGCAGAAATAAAAGCCTGACCAGCCTGAAAGGTCGATGCCGAAGAGGTTGGGCGAGGCAAGACGGCCCATCGGCGCGCCGAGGGCGCGATCGATGATGCGCGGATCGTTGCCTGCGATCTGCAAACCGGTCTCACCGTTGGTGATCGGTGTCAGCACCGAGTAGGCCAGATTGTAGCTCATCTGCGCGAAGGCCAGAGTCAGGATCGAGAAGTAGATGCCCGAACGTCGAAGCGACACGATGCCGATGGCCAGCGCGAAGACGCCGCCGATGAGGATCGAGAAGACGATAGCGTAAACGACGTTCATCGACAGGAGCTTGAACATCCACACCGCGCCGTAGGAACCGGCGCCGAGGAAGGCCGCATGTCCGAATGACAGGTACCCGGAGAAGCCGAACAGGATGTTGAAGCCGATTGCGAAGATGCCGAAGATCGCAAATTTCTGCAGGATATCCGGATAGTTGGCCCCGATCGGTGCGAGCCAGATCGGCATGGTGAGGATCGCCAGCGAAAACAGCGCGAGATAAACGGCGTCGCCGATAGACGTAGAAAAGAATGAGCGTCGGTCGCTCGAGGCCTTGGGATGGCCTTTGGCTGGCGTTTCGCCGCGGTCGGTGACGGGGTCGTTGGCGGAGATGGCGCTGTTCACGGGATCAGGACTCCATGACGCCGCGTCGGCCCATCAGTCCGCGTGGGCGGACGAGAAGCACGATGACGGCGACGAGATAGATGATGATCTGGTCGATGCCCGGCACGATCGCCTTGATCTCGGTCATCGAGGCCAGCGATTGCAGAATGCCGAGCAGGAAGCCTGCGACCACGGCGCCCGGCAGCGAGCCCATGCCACCGACGACGACAACGACGAAGGAGAGGACCAGGAAATCCATGCCGAGATGGTAGTTGGGTGCAAGGATCGGCGTGTACATCACGCCCGCGAGGCCGGCCACGACGGCGGCGAGACCGAAGACGATGGTGAACTTCTTGGAGATGTTGATGCCGAGGAGGCCGACCGTTTCGCGGTCCGCCATGCCGGCGCGTACAACCATTCCGAAGGTCGTCAATTGCAGGAACGCGAAGACGGACGCGATGATCGCGAGCGAGAACAGGAAATAGACGATGCGCCACATCGGATAGGTGATGCCCGGCATGCCGAACAGTGCACCGATGTCGGCGCTGCCCGACAGCAACGGCGGAGCGGCCATCGGGATCGGATTGGCGCCGAAGAAATATTTGATGATCTCTTGCAGCACGATGGCGAGACCGAAGGTCACGAGGATCTGCTCGGCATGGCTGCGCTTGTAGAAGAAACGGATCAGCCCGCGCTCCATGGCAAAGCCCAGGAGCAGCATAATCGGAATGGTGACGATGATCGACAGGGGCACTGCCCAGGCAATGATCGTATTGCCGAGATCCCCGAGCCAGATCTGAAGGTAGGGTACCTCCTTGTAGGCTTCGAAGAAGGTGACGCTCTCGTCGCGCACGCGCTCGGAAATGGTCAGGAGCTTGGTGAAGGTGACGGCGCAGAAGGCGCCGAGCATGAACAGCGCGCCATGGGCAAAATTGACGACGCCCAAGGTGCCGAAGATCAGCGTGAGACCTAGGGCGATCAGGGCATAGGCCCCGCCCTTGTCGAGGCCGTTCATGACTTGGAGAATCAGCGCGTCCATCAGGTGCCCATCATGGTGGCCGCATGCGGCCGTCCGATTGAAAGACGGGCCGCCAGCGTTTTCAGCCGGCGGCCCGCAAGGTCATGCGGCTGTGATCAGGCCGCGCAGCCCTTGACCTCCGAGGGTCCAAGTTCGCCGCCGAAGATCGATGCGTCGTAGATGACGTCCTCGGTCGGGACGATCTTGACGATCTCCAACAGGTCGAACTGGTTGGTCGGCTTCTCCTTGCCCTTCACGACAAGGCACTCCTTGAAGCACTGGTGGTCGTCGGCACGGTAGAGCGTCTTGCCGCTGCCCATGCCATCGAACTCGAAGCCTTCCAGCGCCTTGATTACTTCCGGCGGATAGAATGTCCCGGCCTGCTCAACCGCGTTGGCGTAAAGGATCGTATTGGCATAGCAGGTCTGCGCCGCCTGCGAAGGGGGCGAGCCGTATTCTTCGCCAAAGGACTTGGAGAAGACCTTGGTCGCCTCGTTGTCGAGCTTCCAGTCCCAGTTGGCCGAGCCAAGAATGCCCTTTGCGGCATCGCCGGCGCCCTGCGCCATCAGGTCGGAGAACAGCGGCACGACGATCTCGAAGTTCTTGCCGTTGGCCTGCTTGGACTTCATGTCGAACTGATTCACGGCCTGGCGCAGCGAGTTGACCATGTCGCCGCCGTAGTGGTTGAGAATCAGGACGTCGGCGCCCGAGGACAGGACCGGTGTCAGATACTGCGAGAAGTCGCCGGCGCCGAGCGGGGTGCGCACGGTCTGGACCGTCTGCCAGCCTTGCTTCTCGGTGGCATTCTTCATCGACTCCTCCTGGGTCCAGCCCCAGGTGTAGTCGGCGGTCAGGTGATAGGCCTTGCGGTCCTTGCCGTATTCCTGAGCCAGCACGGGGCCGAGCGCCTGACCGGACATGTAGGCGTTGAAGAAATGGCGGAAGCCGTAGCGGCGCTTGTCCTTGCCGGTCGTGTCGTTGGAATGGGTGAGCCCGGCCATGAAGATGACGCCGGCGTCCTGGCAGAGCGACTGCACCGCCACAGCCACGCCCGACGACGAACCGCCGCAGATCATCAGTACCTTGTCGGATTCGATCATGCGCTTGGCGGAGGCACGCGCCGCGTCGGTCTTGGTCTGGGTGTCGCCGGTGACGAAGGCTACCTTCTTGCCCAGGACGCCGTTGCCCTTGAGGCTGGATGGCTTCAGCGTCTTCAGGAAGCCGCCATCGCCTTCCCCGTTCAGGTGCTTGACGGCCAGCTGCAGGGCCTTCAACTCATCCTTGCCCTCGTCGGCATAGGGGCCGGACTGGGGAACGTTGAAGCCGAAGGTCACCGTGTCGCCGGTCGGGGCGTTGCAGTAAACCTGGTCCTTGTTCTGGGCCCACGCGCCACGGACGAAGAATGTCGGTGCTGCGAGACCTGCGCCGAGGCCGGCGCCCGTCGTCAGAAGTCGGCGACGCGACCAGCTGCCTGTAATAATTGCCATTGAATTCCTCCCAATCGTTACATCCGCGAACCATCAGGTCCAATCCGCGCTCTATGCGGAAAACGACAGCCGACCTCCATCGACCGTCTTCAAGCGCGACATTGTCTCTATCGTCCACGACTCGGCTGCCGAAAACTATAATACTTTCGCAGGGAGTTGCGCCGGGAATCTCATTTGTGCCCGGCGAGTATTCCTCTGCCTCAATTGCTGCATGGCAGCATAAAGTGTGACGGTTCCCGCCTGCTAAGCCTAAGCACCCATGACGATCTGCATCTTCACTTCGCCCTGCGGTGCCGACGCGGCCAATTCGAAAGCCTCGACGCTTCTGTCGAAGGGAAACGTGCGGGTGATCAGCGGTTTCACGTCGATCGCGCCGGAGGAGAGCATCGCCACGCAGCGATCGAAGACGTGGGCGTAGCGGAAGACGTGCTCAACTCTGGCCTCCTTCTGCATCGCCGCCACGACGTCGTAGGAGACGGGCTTGAGAGGCATGCCAACGAAGACGACCACGCCGCCGGGGCAGAGCGGCTCGAAAATCACGGCGATCGCGCGCTCGCTGCCCGAGCACTCGTAGATCACGTCTGCGCCCCAGCCTCCGGTGCCGGCCTTGACCGTCTCACTCAGGCTGTCGTTCGCGACGTTGATGGTCGTCACCGCCCCCAACGATCTGGCGATGTCGAGCTTGGTGTCGTCGACGTCGCTGACGAAGACGCGCGCGGCGCCGGCGGCGAGGGCGGCCAGCACCGTGACGAGACCGATCGGGCCAGCACCGATGACGATCGCCGTGTGCCCGGCCGTCGCTCGCGCCTTGGTGGTCGCATGGACGCCGACGGCGAGCGGCTCGACCATTGCGCCCTCGGCGAAGGAGACGTTGTCCGGCAGTTTGAAGGTAAAGGCCTCCGGGTGAACCACACTGGAGCGCAGGACGCCGTGGATTGGCGGCGTTGCCCAAAAGCGCACCGCTGGGTCGAGATTGTAAAGGCCGAGCCGGCTTGCTCTGGACGCGGGATCGGGCAGTCCGGGCTCCATGCAGACGCGATCGCCGACCTTCAGCGCCTCGACCATGTCGCCGATCTCGGTGATCGTGCCCGCCGCCTCGTGACCGAGGATCATCGGATGCTCAACGACGAAAGAGCCGATGGCGCCATGGGTGTAATAATGGACGTCGGAGCCGCAGATGCCGACGGTGTGGATGGCGATCCTGACATCACGGGGGTCCAGCGGCTCATCGACTGGCAATTCTCGAAGAGACAGCTCATGCCGCTTTTCGAGCACCAGTGCCCGGCGTTCCTCGGAAACGGCACGACCGTGTTCGGACGGCTTGGTTGCGGCCTGGCTCATCGTTGGTCCTTCCGTGCGAAATCGGTTGCTTCGTAATTCTGTCTTGGAACCGCGGTCCCGCCTTGAAGCAGGGCGCGACGGTGTTTCTCACATATAGCGCCGCTCGAGGTGGCAAGGAAACGCTTTGCTTTGCAATTGGTGATCTCGTCACGATGGGTGGTGATGCCGTCTGCGCTGTCCAAGTGAAGCGCCGACATCGCGGCGCAGGACTTGCCTCTGTTGACGCTTTGCGTCACCGGCCCTGCAAAGAGGGACGGCTCGTCCGCGCGCGAGCGCTATTATCGCAAGCGCTGTTTCCGCGCGGGCCCTTTGCTTGCTCGCCGGCGACACGAATGCCATTTGCGGTGTAACTCGCCGAGTTTCACGACAGAAAACTTTGCGTTCAACTTCCAAGCCATGTTGACGGTCAGGCGTCCCGTCTACCCCAATTTCGCACTTTTCCTCAAGCAATCTTATCAAACCGACAGAAAATCGCGTTTTTCTGCGTTGAGGGGCTTGAGGTGTGAGCTGGCCCGTGATTACACAAAAGAACGGCTGGCCAAGTGAACGCGATTCTATGCTTCCGCCGCTGATCCTTAATATTCGCTAGACATTCGATCTTTCCAGGCGGGATAGCCCGCATCGGGGCATCCCCATCGGGAACGACATCGTTCAGGACTCATCATGAAGACCCAGAGCCGACCGTTCACAGTAACGGTCAAGCGACAGAAGCGTGCCAAGGGCAAGTCAATCTGGAGCGATACGCCGAACATGGCCGACATGCTCGCTCAGGCCGAAACCGGCGACGAGCCTGCCGGGTCTGCTTCGACGGCGAGCGGCGCGCCGCAGAACGCAGCCACGCAGAAAGCATCCGCCCAGGGACAGAAGAGCAAGGCTAAAGCCGATGCCTCCAACGCGCAGGAACGGCGCATTCTTGCGGATCTGACGCCGGTCGAAATCCCGATCGTTGAGGTCGAGCCAGAGCCACAGAAACGCCCGCGCGGTCGTCCGCGCAAGGTGGTCGACACGAGCGGCAATGGGAGCAATTCGGCGTCGCCCCGGCAAGCCGCCGAAGAGCGTGCTTTTGGCGCAGCGTTGTCCGATGCTGTGAATCGTCCGGTTGCAGCCCTTCGGTCGCGGCGCGCAACGGTTCGCCCCTCGGCAACCGAGATTTCCGATGCCCGCGCCTTCGACGAGGCCGGCGAGCAGCGTTCCGCGTCTTTTGGTCTGGTCGACGTCGACGGCACGGAACTCGTGCAGGAATCGGTTGGGCTTGGCCAAGACGCAGATAGGGCCGCCAGCGACGTTGGTCGCCAACCACGCCGCCGAACCGACGTTGCACTGCGTCGCGGCGAACGTTGGAAAAGACATCTTCCCCGTTGGAAGCGCTGAGACGCTCACATACTGCCCGGTATGGTATTCGGCGCGGCCGAGCGGCATGAAATGAGGCCGCGCTGCTCGATGGTCTGTCGGCGCGCAGCTTTCCCGATCGGTCGCGCGGGTTCTGCAGGCCGAGTGGGTGCGCCGTCATCAGACCCGTTGCACTTGTTTGCCGTCCGGCTATCATCGCCCGTATTGACCACGGGAGGGATCGGTGTCGCAGCTCGTGTTCGATGGCGTAGCCAAGCGGTTTGGTGGCACCGAGGCCTTGAAGGGCGTCGGCTTCGAGGTCGCATCCGGCGAGGTCGTGGCGCTGCTCGGTGAAAACGGGGCTGGCAAGTCGACCCTCATCAAGATCCTCGGTGGCATTCATGCGCCCGATAGCGGTCGGGTGACGCTGGACGGAGCAGATTATTTCCACAAATCCCAGCGCCGGGCGGGCGAGGCCCAGGCCGTCGCTTTCGTCCACCAGGATCTCGGCCTCATCGAGTGGATGACCGTCGCCGAGAACGTCGCCATCGCCAATGGCTATCCGCGCCGCGGCGGCCGCAGGTTCGGGCCGATTGACTGGGCCGAAGCCGATCGGCGGGCCATGGTCGCTCTTGCCGAGATCGGCTGCGACATCGATCCGCAAACCCGCGTCTCGAGCCTCTCACGCACCGAAAAATCGCTTGTCGCGATCGCCCGCGTGCTCGGAACCGCCTGCGATTTCCTGGTGCTCGACGAACCGACCGCCAGTCTGCCGGCCGACGAGGTGGAAACGCTGTTTGCCGCCGTGCGCAAGCTGAAGGCCAAGGGTGTCGGGATCATCTACGTCTCGCACCGACTCGACGAAATCTTCCGCATCGCCGACCGCGTCGTGGTGCTACGCGACGGCCGACTGGTCGGCGCGCAGGCCGTGGCCGAGACGACGCCCGACGAACTGATCGATCTCATCGTCGGCGCGGGCACATTGCAGACGTTTCGGAAGACGCAGATTCCTGGCCGCAGTGAGCGCGACGGCGACCGGACGGTGTCCGTGCGCCGATTTCGCAGCGCGCATGCAGGGCCGGTCGATTTCGACATCAGGCCCGGCGAGATTCTCGGCCTCGTTGGCCTGCGCGGGGCGGGACAGGAGGAGATCGGGCGAGCGTTGTTTGGCAGCAACGACCATGCGGGCGAGGCGCGGATCGGCAACGATCCGCTCGATCTCACCACCATGCGTCATGCGCTCGCTTCCGGTGTCGGCCTCGTTGCACGCGACCGCACCGCGGAGTCCGTCGCCGGTTCCCTGTCGATCCGGGAGAACGTCTTTCTCAATCCCGGCGCCGTCGGGCGCGGGTTGTTTTCCGCTATGTCGAGCGGGGCCGAAACGCGGCGGGCGGCGGAGGTCGGTCGATCAGTCGGCCTGCGCCCCAACCGGCCGGAACTGGCGATCGAGAGCCTGTCGGGTGGCAACCAGCAGAAGGTGGTGGTCGGACGTTGGCTTGCGACGGGACGGCGGTTGCTGATCCTGGAAGACCCGACCTCCGGCGTCGATGTCGGCGCCAAGGCAGAAATCTACCGCTTGGTCGACAAGGCCGTCACGGCGGGGCTCGCCGTGCTTGTCGTCTCGACGGATTTCGAAGAAATCGCGACACTTTGCCACCGGGCGCTGGTTTTCAATCGTGGAAGTATCGTCGCCGAGCTCGATGGCGACGCCTTGACGATGGAGGCGGTGATTTCGGCGGCGAGCGCTTCGGAGGCCGCGTGAG
>JBBSUS010000032.1:0-10656 GCA_038234195.1 Hyphomicrobiales bacterium
CTCTTCGCGGTGCTCCTCGGTGGCGCCGTCGCGCTGAGGCCGGTCTATGCCCGCGACGTGCTGCATGTCGGCCCATGGGGGCTTGGCCTGTTGCGAGCCGCGCCCGGCATCGGCGCACTGGCCATGGCCATCTGGCTCGCCTCACATCCGATCAAGGACCATGCCGGCGTCCTGATGTTTGCCTTCGTCGGCATGTTCGGCGCGTTCACCGTGGTCTTCGGCCTGTCGTCCGTGCCCTGGCTTTCGATCCTCGCCCTCATCGTCATGGGCAGTTCCGACATGATCAGCGTCTATGTCCGCGAGACGCTGATGCAGCTGTGGACGCCGGATGAGGTTCGCGGCCGGGTCAACGCCGTCAACATGGTGTTCATCGGTGCGTCCAACGAACTCGGCGAGTTTCGCGCCGGAGTGATGGCCTTCTGGATCGGCGCAGTGCCGGCGGTGGTGCTGGGCGGCGCGGCCACGGTGGGCGTCGCAGGCCTCTGGTCGACGATGTTCCCCGGCCTGCGCAAGGCGCGCAGCCTGGCCGAGGGACCGGCCTGAGCGTCCCCGCTTCACCGCAGAGCCCGCGGGTTCAGGCGGGCGCGCCGCGCTGACAGATCGTCGATCGGCTCATCGCAACCGCACCTTAAAACGCGCACGAATCGAGGCTACCTCGAAACGCAGCCCTCCAAGGCGATGCGGCCCGGGCAATATGGCGGTGCGGGAATCCTCGTAAAACGCGCATCACTGCTGGCGTCGCGCCATACGGCTCGCCGTTCAGTTCGATTCACCGTCGTCCCGCTGGCCGAACACCCGCGCCAGAAACCCGTCGAGCCAGCGCTTGACCGCGGCGTCGTGGATCGCGCGGCCCTCGAAATGCTGACGCCGCTGCTGGGCGCCCGGCAGCTTCAACCGCTCATGGCCCTTGGTCGTCCAGCGATACATCATCGCCAGTGTCAGTTCGGCGTGAAACTGCACGGCAAAAGCCTTTTCGCCGTAGCGAAACGCCTGGTTTGGATACCAGTCGCCCTCGGCCAGAAGCGTCGCACCCGAGGGCAGTTCGAAACCCTCCTTGTGCCACTGATAGACCATCTGCGGCCAATGGGGCATGAGCGCCCGTCCCTGCGGTGTCGCGCGCAGCGGATAATAGCCGATCTCGGCGTAACCCTCCGGATGGCTTGCGACCTTGGCGCCCAATGTTTTGGCGAGCATCTGCGCGCCGAGACAGATGCCAAGGAAAGGCCGCTCTTCGGCAAGCGGCACCTCGAGCCAGTCGATTTCCTTGACGAGATGGGCATCGGTGTCGTTGGCGCTGGGCGGCCCGCCGAAGACGATGGCGCCGCGATGGTCTTCGAGCGTCGGCGGCAATGCCTCGCCGAGCACGGGGCGGCGGATGTCGAGCTTGACGTCGCTCGCCGTCAGCACCTGTCCGACCCGGCCCGGTGTCGAGTTTTCCTGGTGCAGCACGACGAGAATCGGCCGATCATCGCCGGTCGTCAGCGTGAAGCGCTGGGCATCGAGCACGTCGCCGACGGACTTGCCGCCTGCACTGGATGGTTTCCGATGAGGGGCGTTACGGATTTCGTTCGTGTCGCTATAGGCCATGGCGTCAGTCGGGCACTCCGCTTCTGGTTGCCGCCTCCCGCTTCATCAGCATGCGATCCCTGGTCGAGACGCCGAGCAGATCGGCAACCCGCCAGATCAGATTGTCTTCCAGCTCGTGCACCTCGCCATCGGCAAAGGTGACCTCCCACAGCATCTCGACGAAACGTATCCGATCCTTCTCCTCCAGACGATCCTTCAGGACGGAGGTGAAATGGAAAAGATCGACGGCGCCCTCATCCGCGGCCTGGCCTGCTTCTGCGAGCCGCTCTGCCTCGGAAGCACTGATATCGAACTCTTCCGACAGCACCTGCCGCAGCCGTGCACGTTCGTCGTCGGTGACAACGCCATCCGCATCGATGACGTGGAAGAGCAGCGCTGCCGAGGCCGTGCGCACATCGTTGTGCGGCAACGTGCGGTCGGGCTCGATGGCACCGATGGTGCGCATGATGTCGCGAAGGGCGTCGAACATGGGGCCTCTTGGCAATCGCCTTGGGAGGGCGATCTTTGCGATAGGTGGCCTCGACGGCCTGCGAGATCGAACAACGCTGTCGGCACGACCGGTTCCGGCTGCAAAAGACCCAAGCAAAAACCTCAGGGTTACATTCCGTCTTGCGTCACGAATCGCCGGACGAGGCGGTCACGCATCTCGCATCTTGCGAGGCTGTGGCAATCCAGCACGCCTGGCCGGCCGTCTCGTCAGCCCCGGTCGGAAACGTCCGGACCGGTTAGCCGAAGCGCGCTTCCTTGCGTGCGTCGGTCGCCGGACCGAAGGCACGCGTCTCGGTCGTGCTGGCGTCCGGGGTCGATGGATTGGATGGAGGAAGGGTCCGCCGGTGCGAAGCCACGGAGGAAGCCGGTGCCGATGGCGAGCCCGCAAGCGTGCTTTCAGACCTGGCAAATCCGGGTTCGTTCGCCGCGGCGCCATTGGCCGGCCCGCCTTCGCTCAACGCTGCGGTATTCTTCGCGGCGGGGGCGGAGACGTTTTCGCCTCGTTGCTCCGCCGCCCCTTTCACCGGGATGAAATCGACTGTCTTGGCGTCGTCACCGGGCTCCTTGCCCGCTTCCGCCTCGATCAGCGGCGCGTCGTCGTCGCCGATGCGCTCGACCGGCACTTTCCAATGGAAGGCGTCGAGACGACCGGTGACCGGCGAGATCGGCGCCCAGGTCTTCGACACGATGCCGTCGGCGGTCCAGGCCGGGTCACGCGGTGCGCGAATGGCCGTGGCCAACCACTGACGCACGCGGCCGACCTCGCCGGTGTCGGCCTCCTCGATGTCAGCGAGAAGCAGGTAGACGCTTTCTCGCGGCTCGGACCCGGCCGCCGCCATGGCAGAAGAGCGGGCGAGTTGCATATCGCCGGCGTCGAGCGCGGCGCGGGCGAGACAGGTCTCGGCGTCGACATTGCCGGGGCGCATGGCCTGAAGCTTCTTCGCACGCTTCAGCCGGTCGTCAACCGAATCGCCGGTGCGCGCACGGACATAGGCCTCGGCGATGTCCGGATGCGGCTTGTTCTGGAAGGACTGCTCGAGAATCTTCGCACCGCGACGCGTGTCGCCAAGCCGGAACGCGGCCTGCGCGGCCACGAGCGCAGCCGGCGTCAGGTCCGGCGCCAGCTTCTGGGCTTCGATGCCGGCGCTCTTGGCTGTCGAGGGATCGGCTTCGGCGACGGTCATCGCCTTGGCGGTCAGGAGCACAGCCCGCAGGCGCTTGGATTCCTCGCTGTCGATCAGCCGTGAATTCTTCTGGGCCTCGAGAATTTCGAGCGCGCCATTCCAGTCGCCCGCGAGCGATTTCGATTCAAGCACAGCACCACCTGCCCAAGGCACATGCGGTGCGATGCGCACGGCCCGCTCGGCGTAATGGCGCGCTGCACTTTCGTCGCCGACACGCTCGGCTTCGAGGAACAGGCCCCGCAGCGCCAGAAGCCGGGTTTCGGGATCGCGCTCCATCTGCTCGAAGGCCGAGCGCGCCCGGGCGTGATCGCCCTCGATCATCGCCGTCTGGGCATCGAGAAAGCGGATGAGCGGTTCTTTGCGGGCGTTGAGCAGCTTGTCGGACCGCTTGGTCATGCGACGGGCGAGGATCGCGTCGCCAGCCCCTGCGGCGATAATGCCGCTCGACAGCGCCGAATAACCCTGGTCGCGCTTGCGGGTTTCCCACCAATGGCCGATGGCGCCCGGCGTCTTGAAGAAGGCACGGATCAACCAGACGACCGCGATCGCGGCGACGATCAGGGCCGCGAGGCAGATCAGGAAGACCATCATCGAGGTCGCGACTTCCTGGCCCTGCCAGACGAAGGTGACAGAACCCGGATTGTCCGCGAGCCAGCCAAAACCGAGACCCGCAAGAAGGACGACGAGGAAGAAGGCGAGGATGCGCAGCATGTCTGTTCCTTAACCCTGTGTTCCAGCAGCCGCAGCCGGGGCCGGCGCCGGCGCCGCTTGCGGGGAGGAATTGCTACCGGGCGCCGCTGCCTCTGGAGCCACGCCATCTGTAGCGGGCGCGGCTGGACTCGGCGCGCCGGACGAAGGATCGCCTGAGCCCGCGTCGTTCAGCGAGAGCGCCAAGGACAGGGCGCCGCTGACCGCCTTCTGAGCGGCAAGACGCGCCTCGACCCTGTCTTCGAAATCCTGGCTTGCAGCCTTGGCTGGATCCGGCAGGGTCTGCCATTCGCTCTGGAAGGTCTGGAGATCCCCCTGCTCGATCGCCGCGGACAGTCGCGAGACCACCGCCTGCGGGCCCGTGTCAGAGGCCGCTGCCGGACCGCTCGGGCGCACCTGCACCAGCGACTTGAGGCCGGCGAAGAACTGGTCCTGGACGGGCGCCGAAGGCTCGGCGGGAGTTAGGCTCGTGGCTATCTTGTCGCGCACCGATGGCCATTGCGCGGCCAGCGCCTGTTCAGACGGCACGCCGTCGGCCGCATATCCGCGCAGTTCGTTGGTCGTGTCGCTCGACCCGGACACCTTGGCGTAGGTCTCCAGCTGGCTCATGAACGGCCCACCCGAATCGATGCCGGATTTGAGGTTGGCGGCGGCAAGTGCCACCCGCGCCTCCTGGCTGTTCTTCTCGACGACAGCCAGCCGGTCCACGACCTGTCCGATCGAAGCCTGCGTCGCCTCGACGCCGTCCTGCGCCGCTTGCGCGGTCTTCGCGGCAGCGTCGGCAGCGCTTTGAGCGGAAGCCGCCGCCGACCCTGCGTCGCTGGCCGCCTTCTGGGCACCATCGGCCGTTTGCTGGCCCTTGTCGGCCGCCTGTTGGGCTGCCGTCGCCGCTTCGCTCGCCTTCGTCGCCGTCTGACCGGACGCCTCGGCCGTCTGTTGCGCCTTGTCCGCGGCCTGCTGCGCACCGGTCGCAGCGTCCTGCACCGGTTTCACCGCGGACGCGATGTCCGCTCCGGCCGCATCAGACGATTTCTCCAGCGCATCGACACGCTGGCCGAGCGCGTTCACGTCGGCGCCGGTGCTATCGCTTTGTCCACTCGCCGGTCCGGCGGCGACCTGATCCTTGAGCGCGGCGATCTGCTGGTTCAGAGATGCGACATCGCTCTGGCTCGCATAATCGCCGGATTGAGTTGGCTCCGAGGCCGGTGCCGCGGCAAAGGACGGCAGGTAACCGGCCGATTGCAGCACCGCACCGCCGCCAAGCGCGATAATCGCGCCGATGATGCCAGCGACGAGCGCTCCACCCATGGCCGCGCTCGACGACCCAGACGAATTGTCGTTGGACGTGGCGCCGCCCCGCCCATTGTCAGCGCCGGAGCGCGCAGCGCTCACCGAAGACGCCGTTCCCGCGCTGCGCGCGACGGAAGCCGTGGAGGCAGGCGAACGGCTCGAAGACGCCGAAGGGGTAGACGTCGAAGTGCTGTTTGCCGAGGGCTTGGACGAACCCGCCGAACCGGCGGAGGAGGACGCCGATGACGCCCCTGCAGATGACGTCGCGGCGGATACGCCGGCAACCGACGACGGAACGGCAGCCGGTTGCCCCGATGTCGTGAAGCTCGGGGCGGCAGGCTTGTCGGAGGCAGACGTGTCGCCGATGGGCGCCTTGCTGCTTGCACTCCCCGGTCCGGCGTCCCTTGCCGCACTGCCCGCCGACGTAAAGCCGGACGACGCGGTTGGACCCATCGATGCGCGAGTCGCAGCGGCAGTGCTGGTCTGCTTGGCAGGGGTGGAAGAACGCTCGGCTTGCGCCGTGGTACCGGTCGAAGACGGCAGGGTTCCCGACGAAGCGGTGCCGACCGATCGGGGAGCGCCAGCCGATCCAGCGGCCCGCATCGGCGACGGCATCGGCGAGGACGGAGAAGCCGGCGAGCCAGTTGCGCTCGGCGAGGCGCGCCCCGCACTGGCAGAGCCTTCGCCGGCCGTCTTGGCGGCTCCGGCCGAAGATGCGGTCGTCACGCCAATGTCCGAGGACGACGGTTTGGCCGAGGAGGACGGTTTGACCGAACTCGTCTTGGAGGGATCCGACTTGGCAGCGGTATCCGGCGCCGAGGAGGAATATTTCACCTCGGTTCGGCCGCTGGACGAGCCGGCCGAGTCTCCTGAAGCAGGCGCCTTCGCGGCCGCCGTAGCGGTTGATCGCGCGCCAACTGCACCCTTGTCGTCGGTTGGACCGGTCATATCCTTGCCGATCGTCTTCGTCTTGTCGCCTTCAGTCACCGTGTCGATCTTTTCCGCCTTGAGGTCGAGGGTCTGGCCATGCGTCTTGTTCGGTTTGGACCGTCTCGGACGATTGGTCATCGCGTCTGCTCCATTCCTGCCGGCCGCGCGCGAATATCCGGCGCAGGGTACCGTCGAAGGGTGTGCGCCGCGTGCGCGTCACCCCTATTCGTCCTTCATCCGCGCCGGTCGCGCAAGCTTCAAACAGTCAAATGAACCATCTAGGTTAGCCGAGCCGTTCGAAAAGCGAGACCATCGTCGGATTGCGAGAAATCAACGCCCCATAGCACCAGGGCGGCGTCAATGCCGACGCGATGCGGCTTGAAAGCACGGCGATCACCGGCTTCGGCACGAAGCGGTGCGGCATACGATCGGCAAGGCTGCAAAAGGCCTCTGCCTGGCCGGCAGAGAGGATGAGGACTGCGTCCGAAGGGCCCTTCGAAAAGACCGCCTCGACGTCGCGGCGTTCGGGGTCGAGGCGCTGGGTTGCATAGGCCTCGCGTACGATCAACTCGACGTCGAGATCGGCGAGTGCGGTCTCCAGCGTCCCCGTCCGGGTGCGGCCGGCGGCATAGAGAAGCCGTGCTCCCGGGACGAACTGCGCCTTCGCGACGGCCCTGGCGAGTGCCGCCGCATCGCCGCCCGCTCTCAGGACACGGGTGAAGCCTGCTTGCCGTGCCGCAGCCGCGGTCCGCTCGCCGACAGCGAAGACGGGACGCGATTTTTGCGCCACGAACGCGGTCAGCGCCGGGACGGCACGGGGGCTGGTCAGGAGAAATCCTGAAAAGAGCGCCGATGCGTCGCCGCCCGATGGTCCGATCGGCGATCCAGGGACTTCAGGCATTTGGGACGCTGCGGACGGCTGAACTTCGGGCGACGTCGTCTGCGAACTCTTTTGCGCGTTGTTCGCCGGGCCGGACGTCCCCGACCTTGCGGTTTCGCCGCTACCGCCATCCACGGACAGATCGAGCGTCCGATACTCTTCGAGCGGCAGGATCAGCGGGTCGTGGCCGATGGAAAGGAGCATTGCGGCGGTCTCTTCCGCCGCGCTGCGTTCCCTCAGGATCAGAATGCGCGCCAAGCCGTGCCCCGCCTGCCGGCCGGCGCGATCATTGGCCCCAGCCGTCAAAGAAGTGCGGGCCGGCGGCCGCCAGCACGGCTTCACCGGCCAGACGACCGATCTCCGCAGCCCCGTCCGTGTCGCCGGCCTGACGGGTCTCGTGCATGCCTTTGCCGTCCGGCGTCAGGATCACGCCGTGAAGCGCCACCGTGCCGTCGCCTCCCAGCGTGGCATGGGCCGCGATCGGCGTGCGGCAGGAGCCGTCGAGCTTGGCAAGGAAAGCCCGCTCGGCGGTCAGCGCTACCGTCGTTTCATGATGAGCGAGCACGGCGACCAATTCCTCGATGCGTTCATCGCCCGCACGGCTCTGGATGCAGATCGCCCCCTGGCCCGGTGCCGGCGGAAAATCGTCCACCGAAAGAATTTCTGTCGCGACGCCTGCCATCGCCATGCGGTTGAGGCCAGCCAACGCCAGCAGCGTCGCCTGCGCCTGGCCCTCTTCAAGCTTGCGCAGCCGCGTCTGCACGTTGCCGCGAAAGGTGATGACGTCGAGGTCGGGCCGCATCCGCTTCAACAATGCCTGGCGGCGGAGCGACGCCGAGCCCACCACGGCGCCCTCGGGCACTTCCATGATCGTCGTCGCGGCCTTGCCGATGAAGGCATCGCGCACGTCTTCGCGCGGCAGAAAGGCCGAGAGCTTCAACCCCTCAGGGATCTGCGTGGACATGTCTTTCGACGAATGCACGGCGATGTCGATTCGCCCGTCGATCAGAGCCGCCTCGATCTCCTTGGTGAACAGCCCCTTGCCGCCGACCTCCGACAGAGGTCGGTCGAGGATGCGATCGCCGGAGGTGGAAATCACCTCGATGAGGAAGGCCTCCTCGCCGAGCCCGTGGGCCGCCATCAACCCGGCGCGCACTTCGCTCGCCTGGGCGAGCGCCAGTTGGCTGCCGCGGGTGCCGATGCGGATGGGCTGGGTATCTGACATAGGGCTTTCCCGAAATCGTGAGAACGGCGTCAACGGTGAGGCTTCATGTCCTTCATAGAGGCGCAAGGCCGGGCGCGAAACCGTCTCGACCGGATTTCGGCAAAAACGGCGCATTCAAAGCGCCAGGCAAGCAGCGTCGATGAACGGATCGTCCGTCTTGCAATCGCCTCGTCTGCGGCAAGTTGACAATTCCGACGGAGGCAGCGGTCCAAGCCCCCCGCGCCGCGCCATTTGACCACAACGATTTTGGAGACCTGCATGACCAAGACCCCCAAGACGCCCCTCAAAATTTCGATGTTCGCCCTTGCACCGTTGGCGCTGGCTTTGGGTGGCGGCGTCGCATTGCCCACTCTGACGGCGCTCCCGGCCTACGCCCAAACGGACGCTGCCAAGGCCAAGCCGGCGCGCGTGCGCGGCGAAGTGACCAAGCTTGACGGCTCGACGCTTACCGTCGACAGCCGCGATCGTGGCACGGTCACCATCGACCTCGCCGTCGACCTCACTGTGAAGGCCGTTCAGAAGGCCGCTATTTCCGACATCAAGGCAGGCGATTTCGTCGGCGTCGCCTCGGTGCCAGATGCTGGCAAGGACAATGCCGTGGAGGTGCTGATCTTCCCGGCCGCCATGAAGGGCTTTGGCGAAGGGAGCTATCCTTGGGACCTGACCCCGAACTCGACCATGACGAATGCCACGGTGGCCAATGCGGTGACTGACGTCGCCGACAAGAAGATGACGCTGAAATATCCCGATGGCGAAAAGACCATCACCTTGCCCGACAATATTCCGGTGGTGACGCTTGCCGACGCCACGGTCGAGGCCCTGACGCCGGGCAGCCGCGTCTTCGTGCCGGGCAACGAGACCGACGGCAAGATCGCCGCCAAGTTCGTCATCGTCGGCAAGGATGGCGTTGTCCCGCCGATGTGATCGCTCGCCGTCACTTCGCGAGAAACAAGGGTAAAGTAACCTTCAGATGACGAAGCTCCAGCCGGTTCGCTGGCTGGAGCGGTTTGCGGGGTGAATAGAGGTTTTCGCAAACTTTTCACCGCCGCCGCGCTGGGTTAAACTCCCAGGCTAGCGATGACGCGGCCGAGGATTGCTGCAAACGCAATCGATTGTCGCGGATGAATGTGGCCCTGTGGCACGCTGCGGTCTTATCGCCTAGATCAGGGCCGACCCGGATCGGCTCAGCCCACCGCTTCGGGTGTCATTCAAAAACCCGGACCTGCAATCGTGACGACCGCCTCCCCCATCATCCTCGGCATCGAGACCAGCTGCGACGAGACCGCTGCGGCCCTCGTCGGCCGGAACGCATCAGGCGCGTCCGAAATCCTGTCGAATGTCGTCCTCAGCCAGATCGACGAGCATGCGGCCTTCGGTGGCGTCGTGCCGGAAATTGCGGCACGCGCCCATGTCGAGGCTCTCGACGGCATCATTGCCGCAGCGCTCGCCGATGCGAAGCTCGGCTTCGGCGATCTTTCCGCCGTGGCGGCCACTGTCGGGCCGGGTCTCGTCGGCGGCCTGATCGTCGGAGCAATGACCGGCAAGGCCATCGCCGGCGCGCGCGGATTGCCCTTCCTGGCGATCAATCATCTCGAGGGGCACGCCCTGACGCCCCGCCTGACCGACGGCCTCGCCTACCCGTATCTTTTGCTGCTCGTCTCCGGCGGCCACAGCCAGATCGTGCTGGTCAGGGGCCTAGGCCGATACGAACGCTGGGGCACGACCATCGACGACGCTCTCGGCGAGGCCTTCGACAAGACCGCCAAGCTGCTCGGCCTCGGTCACCCAGGCGGCCCCAAAGTCGAGAAGGCGGCAATGCGCGGCGATCCGAAGCGCTTCAAGCTGCCCCGACCGCTCAAGGGCGAAGCGCGGCTCGACTTTTCATTTTCGGGGCTGAAGACCGCGCTGCGACTGGCAGCAGAGGCGGCCTCGCCCCTGTCGATGGGTGATATCGAGGACCTCTGCGCCAGCTTCCAGGCCGCCGCCGCCGAGACCCTTGCCGACCGCGTCGGTCGAGCGCTGGCGCGTTTCCGGGAGGGCTTTCCCGATCTTGCCGATCCGGTTCTCGCGGTCGCCGGAGGCGTGGCCGCCAATGCGGCGATCCGGGCAGTGCTGGATGCAGCCGCGCAACGCGCCGGCGTTCGGCTCGTCTGCCCGCCACTCAAGCTGTGCGGCGACAACGCTGCGATGATCGCCTATGCGGGACTGGAGCGTTTGGAGGCGCGCATGGCCGCCGAGACGAACAAGGGCGAGGCAGTGACAGCCCCTATTTGGGTGGCCGACGGCCTCGATGCGCCGGTGCGCTCGCGATGGCCGCTGGACGAGAACGCGGTGCCGCTGGTCGGCTTCGGCCGTCGCGGAGC
>JBBSUS010000033.1:0-10415 GCA_038234195.1 Hyphomicrobiales bacterium
CAGCGAGATCTTCAGGACGATCAGGAACGGCGCCAGGAAGAAGATCGCCAGCCAGACGAAGGGAATGCCGATCACGAGGCGGCGGTAGAGGCGACCGCCACGGGTCTTGAATTGCATGGCCTCCGGTTCGTGGGCGGTGCGCGGCGCGGCGGTGTCTTCTGCAATCGCCATTTTCCGTCAGGCTCCGAGCACGATGCCGGCGTCCGGCGCGAAGGTCAGCCACACCTCCTCATCGTAGCCGATCTGCTCGGTCGAGCCGCGCAGCGCGTTCAGCGTCGTGGCGCGGACGATGTCGCCGCTCTTCAGCTTGACATTGAAGAGGGTGACGTCGCCGAGATAGGCGATGTCCCAGACCTCGCCCGACAGCGCATTGATCGAGGCGTCCTGCGGCGCCTTGCGGGACAGGCGCAGCTTTTCCGGACGAATGGCGAAGAAGGCCTTGTCGCCCGTGGCGAGGTCGCCGGCGCCTTCGGCCTCGATCGTCA
This sequence comes from Hyphomicrobiales bacterium, assembly GCA_038234195.1. Taxonomy (GTDB): domain Bacteria; phylum Pseudomonadota; class Alphaproteobacteria; order Rhizobiales; family Rhizobiaceae; genus Aurantimonas. Next base: position 486 of record JBBSUS010000033.1, read on the forward strand.
TGCCGTTTGCGGCAGCGATTCGGGCCAGGCTGCCATTTCGCTCGGCGATCTCGCCCTCGATGATGTTCACCGAGCCGATGAAGTCAGCCACGTAGCGGTTGGCCGGCGCCTCGTAGATGGTCTCGGGCGTCGCCACCTGGACGATGCGGCCGTCGCGCATGACCGAGATGCGATCGGCCATGGTCATCGCCTCTTCCTGGTCGTGGGTGACGACGAGGAAGGTCAGGTGAAGCTCCGACTGCAGATCCATCAGTTCGAACTGTGTCTCCTCGCGCAGCTTCTTGTCGAGGGCACCGAGCGGCTCGTCGAGGAGCAGCACCTTCGGCCGCTTGGCGAGAGAGCGGGCGAGCGCCACGCGCTGCTGCTGGCCGCCGGAGAGTTGCTGCGGCTTGCGCTTGGCGAACTGGTCGAGCTTGACGAGCTTCAGCATCTCCGCGACGCGATCCTCGCGCTCGGATTTCGCCATGCCGTCCTGCTTGAGGCCGAAGGCGATGTTCTGCGACACGTCCATATGCGGGAAGAGCGCATAGGATTGGAACATCATGTTCACCGGGCGACGATGCGGCGGAATTCCGAGAAGGCTCTGGCCTTCCAGCCGCAAATCGCCGGAACTCGGCTCCTCGAAGCCCGCGAGCATACGCAGCAGGGTCGACTTGCCACAGCCGGAAGGCCCCAGAAGGGCATGGAACTCGCGGCGATAGATACCGAGAGACAGGTCGTCGACGGCCTTGAACCGACCGAACGCCTTGGTGATCCGGTCGAACTCGATCAGCGGTTTTTCGCCCTCGTCGTCCCAGGGCGCAAAGCTGCGGCGGATGTTGCCGAGGGATTTCTGCGGGTTCGCCATCGCCATCCGGTCCATAGCCTCAGCCAGTGATCGAAGCCGGTGCGGACCGGCTCGGTGTCGCTCGCGGTTGCGACAGCGGCCGCAACCGAACGGCGCTTACTGGCCGGTCGCAACCGTCGTGAAGGCGCGATTGACGATACGCTGGGTTTTCGCGTCATACGCCTTCTTGGTGTAGAGCTTGGCGAGGACATCATCGGGCGGATAGATCGCCGGATCGTTCAGGATATCCTTGTTGACGAACTCCTGGCTCGCCTTGTTGCCATTGGCATAGGAGACGTAGTCGGTGGCCTTCGCGATGACCTTGGGCTGCATCATGTAGTTGATGAAGGCGAGCGCGTTTTCGGGATGCGGGGCGTCGGCGGGAATCGCCATCATGTCGAACCACATGCGGGCGCCCTCCTTGGGGATCGAATAGGCGATGTCGACACCCTGCTTGGCTTCCTTCGCCCTATCGCGGGCCTGGAAGATGTCGCCGGAATAGCCGTAGGCGACGCAGATATCGCCGTTGGCGATGGCGTTGATGTATTCCGACGAATGGAATTTGCGGACATAGGGCCGGATCTTGAGGAGCATCTCCTCGGCCTTCTTGATATCGTCCGGGTTCGTCGAGTCGGGGTCGATGCCGAGATAGTTGAGCGCGGCGGGGATGACCTCGGTCGGCGCGTCGAGCATCATGATGCCGCAGTCGGCCAGCTTCGAAGCATATTTCGGATCGAAGATCAGCGCCCAGGAATCGGTCGGCGCGTCCTTGCCGAGACGCTGTTCGATCATCTTCGTGTTGTAGCCGATGCCGGTGGTGCCCCACATGTAGTTGACCGCATAGTCGGTCGCCTCCGGGTAGGCCCCGTCGATGCGCTTGCTTATGACGTCCCACATGTTGGAAATGTTGGGGAGCTTGGACCTGTCGAGCTTGGCGATCAACTTCGCCGCCATCTGCCGCACGAGATATTCCGACGAGGGCACGACCACGTCGTAGCCCGACCCGCCGGCGAACAGCTTGGTATCAAGAATATCGTTGCTGTCATAGACGTCGTAGACGACCTTGATTCCGGTGTCCTTGGTGAAATCGGTCAGGATCGACGGATCGATATAGTCCGACCAATTGTAGATGTTGACGACCTTTTCCTGGGCCGAGGCGGAGGTCGCGGGCGCAAGGACAGCCAGCGCCGACGTGACGGCGGCCGCTGCAATCGCTCTGAAGAGGGGCTTCATTCGGTCGGACACTCCCGGTCTCTGGTTCCGTGCGCGTCGCGATCCAGCTACCGTGGGCGGAGAGCCGGACGCGGGTTTGGGAGCCGAGTTAAGACCATCGCATCGGCGATTCCTAGCCCTTGGCGATCGGCAAGCGCCAGGAAATCGAGCATTGCCTATTTCGGCGGCGTCCGGATCATGAAACGCGCATCCTCGCCATAGGCCGCAAGAGCACCCGGCGGCAGCATTGCGGCTTCCTCCCGGAAACCGAAGCGCGACCAGAAGGGCACCGTGCCATAGACGGAGACGAGGATGGCTGCAGGAAAAGCGTCGGCGAGAGCGAGAAGCCTTTCGACCACCCGCGCCGCATGACCGCCGCCGCGGCAGGCCGGCGAGACGACGACGTCGTGAATGTAGAAACGATCGGGGAGCGCGGGGAGCGCGTCGAGGACGGTATTCAGCTTCGGCGGGACATCGCCGCGCCAAGGATGGGCGACGGCGTAGCCCCGGATGGGGGGGTCGGGCAGTTCGCCGCCATCGTCGCGAAGGACGAAACAGCTTTCAGCATATAGCCCGAGCCGGTTTTCGAAGACTGCCATGTCTTCAGGGAGCAACGGGTGGCTGTCATCGGCGAGCCCGAGGACAGCGCCGAGATCCGAGACACGCATCGCATGCCAGCGAAGCGGACCTGTTTCATCGCGAGCCAATCGCCCAGACCCTACCGGTGCTGCTGCCCCTCGCCGTAGAACAGCTTCTCCCATTTCTTGTGAGCCTTGTAGCCCTCGCGGATGAAGGGGGTGAACACCGCCATGTTGAGGATGGCCTTGTTCGTGACATTGGCCGGGAAGGTCGTCGGCTTCTCGAAATCGACGAACAGCACCACCCGCACCTTGTCGGAGTGGTTCCAGGCCTCGTGCTCATAGGCGTCGTCGAAGATCAACGCCTTGCCCTCCTCCCAATGACACAGCCTGTCGTCGACACGAATGCCGATCTTGTCGGGTTCGTCGGGGACGAGAAGGCCGAGATGAAAACGCAGAACACCATTATAGGGGCCGCGATGGGGCGGCAGGTGCTTGCCTGGTTCGAATATCGAGAACATCGCCGATTTGAGGCCGGGAATCTTCTGCAGGATGCGCCATGTCTCGGGGCACTGGGCAATCGCACTCTCGGATTTGATGCCATAGCCGCAGAGAAAGAACGTCTTCCAGTTCTGGTCCGACGAGATCGACCGGACCTCTGACGAAATCTCATGAAAGGCCGGAAGCTCGCCCTTGCGCACCAGCACCTTGTCGAGTTCGGCCCGGATCTTTTTCCATTCAGCCTCGACCTCGCGAGCCCATGGGAAATCGTCCGTCGCGAAGACCGGTGGGTTGCCGACAGCGGAATGCTTCAGGTTGAGCCTCTCGGCGCCGTCGACCATCTTCTGGACCGTGCGCGCGACGAACCCGCCACCGCCCATGGTATCGTCGAGGCCCTGGGTCTTCGCCTTCTGCTCGTTGGCTGCGTTGCTCATGACATCCGTCTTCTTTTTGTTTCGCATGGAATGTGGCGTTGCATTCGCGCTGCATCCGTCAAGCGGGAAAATAGTCGATCTGCGCCGGTGTGACAGTGCGATGACGCGAATGTAACGGCCGCGGCGGCATGAGGACCGGGCCTCCGCGGGCCGCTCTCGTGCGTCGAGCCTTGATCTTGCAATGCAGCATCTGGCGCTTTGCCTAGTGGAAATCAAATGCCGACAGACCCGTGACCATCTCGTCCAGCCCAAGGGGGCGGGTCAGGGGCGGCTCTGCGCGGGCCAGGCATCCCTGGCGCTCGCACAGGCGGCACGCGAGGCCGATCCTGGTCGCGACGGCCCTGGTGCCGAGATGGCGGCCATAGACCGTCTCATCCTTGTAGCCGATATCGCAGCCGATCAGCACGGCGGTGCGCCGCGGCCGCTCCTCGAAGCCGGCCTGAAGTCCTTCCAGTGTGCGCGCAACCAAAAGGAACTCGGCACCGTCGGGCATCTCGGCGGTCTCTACGAGAATCTGCCCCGGCTGGGCGAAGGCCGCGTGGATCGGCAGCTTGGGACAGCCGCCGCCAAAGCGCTGCACCGGAAAGCCGCGCGCGCCGGCTCGGCGGAATCGATTGCCGGCATTGTCGACCTCCAGCATGAAGAAGGGCACGCCCGGCGCGCCTTGGCGCTGCAGCATGGTCAGGCGGTTCGCTGCCTGTTCGAACGACACCTGGAAGCGCCCACGCAATACGTCGATATCGTAGGCGGCGCGCTCAGCCGCGGCCTGGAAGGCAGCGTAGGGCATCATCAGCGCGTGGGCTGCGTAGCGCAGGAGTTCGAAGCGGGCGAGGCGCCGGGCCTCGTCGGTGGTGAAGGTAAAGGTCGCCGCCTCCTTGAGGATGATGTCGCCGAAGGCCAGGAGACAGGCCTCCATCGCGGTTTCACGGACGCGATCTGCAGGTGCCAGGCGCTCGGAAAGGAACAGCCGGCGGGAATGGCGATCGAATCGGCGGCGCCAGTTCGGCATGGTCTGCACCGGGAGGACGCGCACCGAAACGTCGTGCGCCTTGCGCATCCAGGCCTTCAGGGCACCCATCAGATCATCGCCCGGGGTGAGCGTCGCGTGGAACGCTTCCGCCGCCGTCTCGATCGCAGCGTAGTGGTTGGGCCGGGTTTCGAAGGTTTCGTGGACCTCGTCGATCGGCAGGCGCGCGCCGGCAAGCGTCGTCGCACGGCCATCGCGGGCGAGGAGATCGGAGAGGTCGGTGAGCCGGCCCTGCTGCTCGCGATAGGCCCGGTAGAGTTTGGCAATGCCGGCGGCGGCATTCGGTGCCGCGTCGGCGATCTCGACCAGTTCCTGCTCACCCGGCAGTTCGCCCGAAAGCAGCGGATCGGAGAAGACCGCGCGCAATTCGACGAGCGAGCCGTCCTTCTCGCCGCCGCCCTGCAGGTCGGACAGATCGACCGCGTAGGTCTGCGACAGTTTCAGGATGAGTTGCACCGTCAGCGGACGCTGGTTGCGCTCGATGAGGTTGAGGTAGGAGGGTGAGATGCCGAGCGCCTCGGCCATCGCCGTCTGGGTCAGCGCCAGTCCATTACGAATGCGGCGAATGCGCGGACCGGCGAAGATCTTGTTGTCGGCCATGGCGCTTCAAACGCCCGCACAGCAGGAGACGCCCGACCGATGAAGGGCGACCACCGCCGCTTCGGTCAGTTGCCGCCGAGGCCCATGCGCCGGGCGCAAGCCGGGCCGGGTCCGCGCATGTAGTAGCGCTCCGGGTGGTAGCTGGGACGCGCGAGCGCCCCGAGCCGGAACATTAGCCGCAAAATCGAACCGACGAACGCCATGACACTCTCCGGGGAACCCTGCGCCCCCATAATCTCGACCCTTCGAGCCTCGCAGGAAGCTCTTTCCAACAATTGAATCGATCGCCCGGCAATGCGGCTGAGAAGGGGCAGATTTCGTCATCGGATCGCTTCTCCTTTTGACCGTTGCGAAATAGTCACGCTCGTGACGAGGCGGCAACAGACCTAGCATCTCACCGGCAACGAGCCCCGCTGGCTGGGCAATATTTTTACATATTTTACAGTTTTACAAATTGTTTTTGTCATAGCGCCCACAAGACGACCCGAAACCTCCGGGCGAACCCGTCCCTCGCGCTTCAATCGCCTGCGTCGGCGTGCAACATCTCTTTTCAGACAGCGCATTCAAAGCCATCAGCGGATCAACTTTGTCCGATAACGACCGCCAGCGGCCGGATGCGCGAGGGGCAGATCAGGGAGAATGTTCATGACCGATTTTTACAATCTCGTTCCATCGGCACCGGAAGGCCGCTTCGACAATGTCGTCCGCGACTATTCGGTCGCGGATGTGAAGAAGCTGCGAGGCTCCGTCCAGATCCGCTATACGCTTGCCGAAAACGGCGCGAACCGTCTCTGGGAACTCGTTCACTCCGAGGACTTCGTCAATTCGCTCGGCGCCATGACCGGCAACCAGGCCATGCAGCAGGTCCGCGCCGGCCTGAAGGCGATCTACCTCTCCGGCTGGCAGGTCGCCGCCGACAGCAACACCGCCTCCTCGATGTACCCCGATCAATCGCTCTACCCGGCCAATGCCGCGCCCGAGCTTTGCCGCCGCATCAACCGCACTCTGCAGCGCGCCGACCAGATCGAACATGCCGAAGGCTCCCTGTCGGTCGACACCTGGTTCGCGCCGATCGTCGCCGATGCGGAGGCCGGATTCGGCGGACCGCTGAATTCCTTCGAGATCATGAAGGCCTTCATCGAGGCGGGCGCCGCCGGCGTCCACTATGAAGACCAGCTGGCATCCGAGAAGAAGTGCGGCCATCTCGGCGGCAAGGTGCTGATCCCGACCCAGGCGCATATCCGCAACCTCACCGCCGCGCGACTTGCCGCCGACGTGATGGGCGTGCCGTCCATGGTGATCGCCCGCACCGATGCGGAGGCGGCCAAGCTTCTCACCTCCGACATCGATGATCGCGACCGGCCCTTCGTCGACTACGAGGCAGGGCGCACCGCGGAAGGCTTCTACCGGGTCAAGAACGGCCTGGAGCCCTGCATCGCGCGGGCGATCGCCTATGCACCCTATTCCGACCTCATCTGGTGCGAAACGTCGAAGCCCGATCTCGATCAGGCCCGCCGCTTCGCCGAGGCCGTCAAGAAGGAGCATCCGAACCAGCTGCTGGCCTACAACTGCTCACCGTCGTTCAACTGGGCCAAGCACCTCGACGATGCGACGATCGCCAGGTTCCAGCGCGAACTGGGGGCGATGGGCTACAAGTTCCAGTTCATCACGCTGGCCGGCTTCCACCAGCTGAACCACGGCATGTTCGAGCTGGCGCGCGGCTACAAGGACCGCCAGATGGCCGCCTATTCGGAACTGCAGCAGGCGGAGTTCGCGTCCGAAGCCGACGGCTACACCGCGACCAAACACCAGCGCGAGGTGGGTACCGGCTATTTCGACGCGGTCTCGATGGCGATCACGGGTGGGAAGTCCTCGACGACCGCCATGGGTGAATCGACCGAGCACGACCAGTTCAAGGCCGATGCCCCGATCCGCGAGGCGGCCGAATAGGCTGAGCGACGAGCCGGTTCCGGCAGAGAGACTCTCGCGACCGTGGCGCCTTTGGCAGACGTGTCTCGGTCTAGAAAATCCACTTCGAACCGAACAGTTCGAGCAGTACGCAACGAAACGGAGAACACCGATGAGCGCAGTTGCAAACGATCAGGACCGCCCGCGCACCCGGGTGAAAGAGCGCGCCGAGGAGCAATCCTCGTCGATGGACGACAACCAGCAGCAGGCGATCCGCATGCTCGCCAACGACCTCCACCGCCTGAACCAGTCGGTGATGAAGGCCGTCGAGGCTGGCGTGTCGGTCGAACTCGTACGCTCGGCGCGCCACCATTCCGGTAACGGCAACTGGGGTGACCTGCTGATCCCGGTGATCGTCAAGACGGAAAGCTGAGGCGAGAAGCCACTCGGTCTGGACGAGAGTGATGGGGCTGCGGGCAACCGCGGCCCCTTTTTGCCCAATGGACGGAACTGAAGCGCTCGGCGATCGGATTTGAGCGACCTCGCTTGCCCTCCGCCCGCTGAATGAAGCTTCAGGCTCGAAACACCTTGGGAATATCGCGGGCGCCGTGAAGGACTCTGACGATGCCGACAGTGTTCGCCGTGGCATCAAATTCGAAGAAGACTATGTATCGATCGTGAAGCGCCGATCGCAGACCCATATGAAGTTCGTCGCGTAGCGGAAATGTCAGAGGTCGTTCCGCTATCTTCCGCATCGTGACCTCAATTTCAGCGACGAATTTGACGGCCCGGAATGGATTGTCCGCGGCGATAAAGTCGCTGATCTCGATGAGATCGCGCCGGGCAGCCGGCAAGACCACGAGACGAGGCATTTGTCAGAGCATCGGCGCGTATCGGGCCCGAAGCTCGGCGAAGACCGCATCCGCCTGAATTGGAGAACCGCTTTCGAAGCCCTCTCGAATTGCGGCCCTCAAAGACTCGCGCCGCTTCCGATCGTCTTCGCGGCGCTCTGCCCACTCCGCAATCGCTTCGCACACGACGTCACTGGTCGTTCGATCGCCGCTGTTGGCCGCGTCCTTGAGCTTTGCCGCTGTTTCGCTCGGCAAGGTGATGGTCAATTGCTCGATCGATGACATCACGTCCTCCCCGACGTTTGAAATTGCCGCTGGATTTTTTCGCTCGGTCCCGCGTGGTCCGGTCAATCTTCAAGCTAGGAGTTCATCCACCCGAAGTCCATGCCGATCGAAGCCGCAGCGATTGGAGCCTTCCCTTCCCTGACCTTCGCCAGACAGCTATGGTCGCCCTCACAGCCGCACGATATCTCAAGACGGTTGCGCTAAGGCTTTGCATGACCGACACGTCCCGCACGACACCGCCACGCCAGACCACTCCACGCTCGGGCGCACCCGGACGCACTGCGCGCGGCAAGACCGCCAAGACCAAGCCGAAGGGCAGCGTCAATCTGGCGAGCACGGTCAAAGCGGCCAAGATGGCGGTCGAGCGCGACGTCGACGCGGTGACGCGCGCGCCGGACGAAAGCCAGGCCTATCTCGATTCCAAACGCGGCGTCGGCGCCATGTCGGAGGCCGCCGACTGGCTTCGGGTGCGCGGCATCGACGACCTGGAGTGCATCACGCCCGACCTTGCGGGGGTTGCCCGCGGCAAGATGATGCCGGCCAAGAAATTCACCAGCGAGACCTCGCTGGCGCTCCCTTCGGCGCTGTTCATGCACACGATCTCCGGCGAGTACCCCGAGGAGACTGGCGATTTTCGCTATTCGCCGAACGACGGCGACCTGAAGCTTGTCCCCGACCTTTCGACCCTGTGCCGCGTACCCTGGGAGAGCGATCCCACGGCACAGATCATCTGCGACCTTGTCGACCAGCAGGGCCAGGCGGTCGGCTACACGCCGCGCAATGTCCTGAAGCGGGTGATGGGGCTCTACGAGGCCAAGGGCTGGAAGCCGGTGGTGGCGCCGGAAATCGAGTTCTACCTCGTCTCCAAGAACGTCGACCCGGACTATCCGCTGGTGCCGCCGATCGGCCGCTCCGGACGGCAGATCCAGGCCGGCCAGTCCTATTCGATCGGCGGCGTCAACGAGTTCGACGAACTGATCGACGACATCTACGACTTTTCCGAGGCGCAGGGGCTGGAGATCGACACGCTGATCCACGAGGAGGGCGCGGCGCAGCTCGAGATCAATCTGCGCCATGGCGACCCGCTGGAATTGGCCGACCAGGTCTTCATGTTCAAGCGCACCATCCGCGAGGCGGCGCTCGGCCAGGACATCTATGCGACCTTCATGGCCAAGCCGATCCAGGGCCAGCCGGGATCGGCCATGCACATCCACCAGTCGGTGCTCGACGTGAAGACCGGCAAGAACATCTTCTCCGACCCGGACGGCAAGGCCTCGAAGCTGTTCTTTTCGTTCATCGGAGGCATGCAGCGCTACGTCCCGTCGGCGCTGATCATGATGGCGCCCTACGTCAATTCCTACCGCCGCTACGTCAAGGATTTCGCGGCGCCGATCAACCTGGAGTGGGGCCGCGACAACCGCACAACGGGAATCCGCGTGCCGATCAGCGATCCCCAGGGGCGGCGGGTGGAAAACCGGCTGGCCGGGATGGATTGCAACCCCTACCTCGGCATCGCCGCGTCCCTCGCCTGCGGCTATCTGGGTCTGGTGCAGGAATGCGCCCCCAGCGCCGAATTCCAGGGCGAGGCCTATTCCGGCGAGATGTCGATCCCCGACGATCTGAACGACGCGCTTGACCTGTTCGATGCCTCCGACGACCTGCGCGGCGCGCTTGGTCCGGAATTCGCCCGCGTCTATTCCATCGTCAA
>JBBSUS010000034.1:0-10309 GCA_038234195.1 Hyphomicrobiales bacterium
ACATGTCGGGAGCTCCGTCGGACGCGCCGAAGGGCGCCCAGACCGGCAATATGCCGACGGCCCGCCGCAGTCTGCGCGACCGGGTGAGGGCGATCGCCGCCGAGCGCGGCGCCGAGGGCGCGTCCGCCGCCCTGGCAAACGACCCCGAGGTGGCTCGTCTTCAACAGGACATTGCCGAGGCCAAGCAGCATATCGCCAGCATCCGCAATCGTCGCCAGCCTCGCTGAAGCGCTGCGAGCGCCACTTGCATCGATCTCGATGGAAACTTCGAGGGCGCTCGAGAGCAACGCGGGCAAGCGCGTGAATACCTGCGCGGCCGCGATGTTCGCCGCCGCGCCATCGCGCATCTGATCCGTGCCAGTGCCGGCACGGATCGCTCGTCCGCGCGCGCCTTGCCGTGCTTGCCTTTCTTCCATGGGTTGATAGCATAATCTCGTCCGAGCCGTCACGGATCGGGCTTCGCGCTCCGCAGATGCGGGTTCGAAGAGGACGTCGTCCGGTCGAACGGGCGCGTTGACCGGGAGGCTGTCATGAGAGTTTTGCACCTGTTGCTTGCGGCTGGATTGTCGGTCCTGTTGTGCGGACAAGCATTTGCGGTGGAATTATCGGTTGTCGCGGGCTCCGTCGGCAAGGACATTTCCGAATTGCGCGGCCAACTCGACGACTACGAAAAACAGTCCGGCAATACGGTGAAGATCGTCGAGATGCCGGCCTCAAGTACCGATCAGTTCGGGCAGTATCGCCTGTGGCTCTCGGCCGGCAATGCCGACATCGACGTCTATCGCACCGACGTGATCTGGGCACCGCAACTGGCGGCAGGCTTCGTCGATCTGTCCGACGCGATGAAGGACATGGCCGCCGAGCAGATCCCTTCGACCATCGCGTCTCAGACCGTCGGCGGCAAGCTTGTCGCCTTCCCGATCTACACCGACGCACCGGCGCTCTACTATCGCAAGGATCTCCTCGAAAAATACGGCAAGGAGCCACCCAAGACCTGGAAGGAGATGGCCGAGACGGCCAAGGAGATCCAGGACAAGGAGCGCGCCGCCGGCAACTCGCAGTTGAACGGATTCGTCTTTCAGGGCGCCCCATACGAGGGCCTGACCTGCGACGGGCTGGAATGGGTCGCCAGCCATGGCGGCGGCCAGATCGTCGACGAAAAGGGCGACATCACCATCAACAATCCGAAAGCCGTCGCCGCGCTCGAGCAGGCCAAGGGCTGGGTCGGCACGATCGCGCCCGAGGGCGTCCTCGCCTACAAGGAAGAAGAGTCTCGCGGCGTCTGGCAGACCGGAAACGCGGTGTTCATGCGCAACTGGCCCTATGCCTACGCGCTCTCGCAGGGCGTCGATTCGGAGGTCGCCGGCAAGTTCGACGTCGAGCCGTTGCCGGCAGGCGCCGGCGGGCAATCGGCGGCCTGCCTCGGCGGCTGGAATCTCGCCGTTTCCAAATATTCCAAGCACCAGAAGGAGGCGATCGACCTCGTCCGCTACCTTGCTTCCAAGCAGGCTCAGAAGGAGCGGGCGCTCGGTTCGTCCCGCCTGCCGACCTATCCGGAGCTTTACAAGGACCCGGAGATCGCCAAGCAGGTGCCGATCGTCGCGGCCTGGGAGAGTGTCGTCGCCAATGCCGTGCCACGTCCTTCGGCGCCGACCAAGGGCCAGTACAACGAGGTCTCGAAGGATTTCTGGACGGCTGTCAACGAGACCCTCGCCGGTCGCGGCAGCGCTGCCGACAATCTCGACCGGCTTGAAAAGCAGCTCCGGCGCCTGAAGCGCAGCGGCTGGCAGTAGGCGGCCGCACGCAGGCCGCAGGCTCGGGGCCTAGGAGCCGAAGACCGCGCATGAGCAGGTTCGATCGACAGGGGCAGATGGTCTCGATCCCATCTCTTTGGCCTGGATCGCATGGCCAATCCTGTCCGTGAGGTGGCTTGCCGGATGGTCGGGTGCGGGAGGGTGAAATGACCAGTGCCACCCCAGGAGTGCCGCCCGCGAGAGCGGCGATGACGGCCACGACACGGCCCGCGAAACGCTCGAACCTGTCGCGCCAGCGGCTGCGCTCCGCCTGGCTTTTCCTGACGCCGATGCTCGCCGTTCTGGCGCTGGTCGCCGGCTGGCCGCTCCTCCAGACGATCTATTATTCGCTGACCGACGCCAGCCTCTCCAATATCGAGGGCGCCCGGTTCATCGGCCTGCGCAACTATTTCGAATATGTCGACTATGGCGACGGGACCGGCGAGTATTTCGGCCTGCTGTTCGATCCGCAGTGGTGGGGTTCGGTCTGGAACACTGTTTATTACTCGGTGATATCGGTGTGGATCGAGACCGTGCTCGGCCTGGTCTTCGCCCTCGTCCTCAACGCCAATTTCCCGGGTCGCGCGCTGGTGCGGGCGGCTGTCCTCATCCCCTGGGCGATCCCGACCATCGTCTCGGCCAAGATGTGGGCCTGGATGCTCAACGACCAGTTCGGCATCATCAACGACATGCTGATGTCGATCGGCATCCTGTCGGCCCCCGTTGCCTGGACCGCTTCGCCGGATACGGCCATGTGGGCGGTCATCATCGTCGATGTGTGGAAGACGACGCCGTTCATGGCGCTCCTGATCCTCGCCGGCCTGCAGATGGTCCCCGGCGACGTCTATGAGGCCGCCAGGATCGACGGCATCGGCCCGGTCAAGGTGTTCTTCAAGGTGACCCTGCCGCTGATCCGCCCGGCGATCCTCGTGGCCGTGATCTTTCGCGCCCTCGACGCGCTGCGCGTCTTCGACCTGATCTACGTCCTGACGCCGAACAACTCGCAAACCAAGACGATGTCGATCTTCGCCCAGGAAAATCTCTTCCAGTTCGACAAGTTCGCCTACGGCTCGGCCGCCTCGACCTTCCTGTTCCTGGTGATCGCCTTCATCACGCTCTTCTACATCAAGGTCGCGCGGCTCGACCTGGGCGGCGGAGGGCGCTGAGATGCTGGCCATCGCCAAGAACGCGGGCTTTTATGCGCTCGTCACGATCATCGTCGTGTTTTCCATCTTCCCGTTCTACTACGCGATCCTGACCAGCCTGGAGACTGGAACCGCGCTGTTCGAGGTCAACTACATCCCGTCCGAAATCACCTTCGCCAATTATCGCGACGTTTTGACCAACGGCGTCTTCCCGACCAACATCCTCAATTCCGTCATCGTCGCGATGACGGTGGTCGTCATCTCGCTGTTCCTGGCGGTCACCGCCGCCTACGCCCTGTCGCGGATCAGTTTTCGCGGCCGGGGGCTGCTGCTTTTGACAATCCTCGCCGTCTCGATGTTCCCGCAGATCGCCGTGCTCGCCGGCCTCTTCGAGATGATCCGCGCGGCCGGCCTCTACAACTCGCTGATCTCGCTGATCTTCGCCTACATGATCTTCACGCTGCCCTTCACGGTCTGGGTGCTGACGACGTTCATGCGCGACCTGCCGATCGAGATCGAAGAGGCCGCGATCGTCGATGGCGCCTCGCCCTTCACCATCGTCACCAAGGTGTTCCTGCCGCTGATGTGGCCGGCGCTGGTGACGACCGGCCTCCTCGCGTTCATCGCCGCCTGGAACGAGTTCCTGTTCGCCCTGACCTTTGTCTCCAACAACACGACCCGCACCGTGCCCGTCGCCATCGCGCTGCTGTCGGGTGCCTCCGAGCAGGAGATCCCCTGGGGCACCATCATGGCCGCCTCGGTCATCGTCACGGTGCCGCTGATCGCGCTCGTGCTGATCTTCCAGCGCAAGATCGTGTCCGGCCTGACGGCCGGCGGCGTGAAGGGATGAGCAACGCCGCCGCCACGCACGACAATCCGCGGGGTACGCCGGAGAACACCGATCGCGCCGAATGGTGGCGCGGCGCGGTGATCTACCAGATCTATCCACGGTCCTATCAGGACACCGATGGCGACGGCATCGGTGATCTGGCCGGCATCACCCAGCGTCTCGACCACATCGCCTCGCTGGGTGTCGACGCGATCTGGATTTCGCCGTTCATGACATCGCCGATGAAGGATTTCGGCTACGACATCTCGAACTATCGCGACGTCGATCCGATCTTCGGCACGTTGGCCGATTTCGACCGACTGCTCGAGCGGGCCCACCGTCTCGGCCTCAAGGTGATCATCGACCAGGTGCTGTCACACTCCTCCGACCAGCATCTCTGGTTCACGCAAAGCCGATCGAGCCGCGACAACAAAAGGGCCGACTGGTACGTCTGGGCCGAGCCCAAAGTCGACGGCACGGCGCCCAACAACTGGCTGTCGGTCTTTGGCGGCCCTGCCTGGCAATGGGATTCACGCCGCCGGCAATATTACCTGCATAATTTCCTGGTCGAGCAGCCGGACCTGAACTTCCACAATCCGGTCGTTCGTGCGGCCTTGCTCGATGAAGCGCGGTTCTGGCTCGACCGGGGCGTCGATGGCTTCCGGCTCGATACGGCGAACTTCTACGTCCACGATGCCGCATTGCGCGACAATCCCGTCCTGCCGGCGGCGGAACGCTCCGAAGTCTCCGCCTCACGCAGCGATCCGTATAATTATCAGGACCACCGTTACGACCGGAACCGGCCGGAAACCCTGGATTTCATGCGATCCCTGCGCCGGCTCGTCGACGAATATGGCGCAACGCTCCTGGGCGAGATCGGCGAGCGCACCCGCGGCGCCGAACTGATGGCGCAGTATTCGGCCGGCGGTGACAAGCTGCAGATGTGCTACGCCTTCGATTTCCTCTCGGGCCGGATGCCGGACGCCGAGAGCATCAAGCGCACGATTACCCGGTTCGAGGCCGCAGCTGAGGATGGATGGGCCTGCTGGGCCTTCTCCAATCACGACGTCGTGCGCCATGCGACCCGCTGGGCCGAGGGGTGCGAGGACCCTGGTCGGATCCTCAGGCTGGCCGCCAATATCCTGATGACGCTGCGCGGCTCGGTCTGCCTCTATCAGGGCGAGGAACTGGGGCTCACGGAGGCCGACATCGCCTATGAGGACATCGTCGATCCGCAAGGCATCAATCTGTGGCCCGCGGTCAAGACCCGCGACGGCTGCCGCACGCCGATGGTCTGGGAGGCGGAAGCGAAGAATGGTGGCTTTTCCAGCGCCACGCCGTGGCTGCCGATCCCGCCAGAGCATCTGAACAGGGCTGTCGACCGGATGGAGCGCGGCAACGACACGCTGCTCAACCACTATCGCCGGCTGATCGCCTTTCGAAAGACCATGCCATGCCTCGTCTCGGGCGCGCTGGAGGTTCTCGACAGTGGCCCGAAGGTCCTTGCGATAAGCCGGTCCGTCGAGGGCGAAACCTGCCTTTGCGTCTTCAATCTCGCCAACGAGCCGAACGCGTTTGCGCTGCCGGCCGGCCTGACGGTCGACGAGGCGATGGGCGGCGACCTTTTCGGTGGAAGCATGGAGGCTGGCGCCGACGGTGCGACGATCGCGCTCGGCGCCCATCAGGGCTGGGTCGGGCGGGTCATAGGACCTTGACCTCTCAAAGCGGCAGGACGGATCGGATGGAGGACGAAAATGGCCAATCTGAAGCTCGAGGGCATCGAAAAGGCATTTGGCGAGGTCAAGGTGCTGCACGGCATCGATCTCGACATCGAGGCCGGCGAATTCATCGTCTTCGTCGGGCCGTCCGGCTGCGGCAAGTCCACGCTGCTCAGGGTCATCGCCGGGCTGGAGGACATCACCGCAGGCACACTCGAAATCGACGGGCAGGTGGTCAATGGCAAGTCACCGAAGGAGCGCGGCATCGCCATGGTCTTCCAGTCCTACGCGCTCTATCCGCACATGACCGTCTACGACAACATGGCCTTCGGCCTGAAGCTCGATAAGGGTTCTTCGAAAGACGAAGTCGACCGGCGGGTGCGCGAGGCGGCGCAGGTGCTGCAGATCGAGCCCTATCTCGACCGCCTGCCCAAGGCCCTGTCGGGCGGCCAGCGCCAGCGCGTGGCGATCGGCCGGGCGATCACCCGCAATCCGAAGGTCTTCCTGTTCGACGAGCCGCTGTCCAACCTCGACGCGGCACTGCGTGTCCAGACCCGCATTGAGATCGCCCGGCTGCACGAGAAGATGGTCGGCACGACGATGATCTACGTCACCCATGATCAGGTCGAGGCGATGACGCTGGCCGACAAGATCGTCGTCCTCAACCAGGGCCATGTCGAACAGGTCGGCTCGCCGATGGCGCTCTACAACAGCCCGGACAATCTGTTCGTCGCGAAGTTTCTCGGCTCGCCCTCCATGAACATCCTGCCGGCCAAGATCGAGAAGGCCGGCCAGACTTCGACCGTGATTCCCGATGGCGGTACGGCCGTGACGCTGCCCGTCGCGACCGACACATCGCAGGCCGGTTCTTCGGCCCATCTCGGCATCCGGCCCGAGGACTTGAGCCTCTCCGACGATCCGAATGCGCCCTTCCACGGGACCGTATCGCTGACCGAATCCCTCGGTGAGGTGACCCTCGTCTATGTCGACACCGGCCGCGACAACGAGCCGTTCGTCGCCAAGTTGCCGGGCGAGGTGTCCATCGCGCGCGGCGCCAAGGTGGCGCTGATGGCGCGGCCTGGCGCCATGCGGCTGTTCGGCGAGAACGGCAGGGCGATCCGCAATCCTGCGACCGAGCGCGCGGCGGCCTGATCGCGGCTGCGCGCTTGCCATCTGCCCGTGTCCGTTTGTTCGTGCCCGGCGGGGGTGAACGATCAAGCCGAACGGCGATCCCGCATCAGAAGACGCTGGCGCCGTTGTCGGCCGTGCCGACCGCTGCGCGGAACGGCGCAAAGAGTTCGCGGCCGATACCGTGGTCGTTGCGGGACAGATCGGGGTCGGCCGGCATGCGACTCGCGAAGCTGGTTGCTTCGGCCAGCACCTCCAGCGTGCCCGCCACGGCGTCGAGGCGGATGAGGTCGCCCTCCTGGATGCGGGCGATGGCGCCGCCGG
Source organism: Hyphomicrobiales bacterium (assembly GCA_038234195.1). Lineage (GTDB taxonomy): Bacteria > Pseudomonadota > Alphaproteobacteria > Rhizobiales > Rhizobiaceae > Aurantimonas. The sequence continues at coordinate 6,938 of JBBSUS010000034.1, forward strand.
CCTTGGCCTCGGGCGTCACGTGGATCGCCGCCGGCACCTTGCCGGAGGCGCCGGACATGCGCCCATCCGTCACCAGCGCCACCTTGTGGCCGCGGTCGAGCAGCACGCCCAGCAACGGCGTCAGCTTGTGCAGTTCCGGCATGCCGTTGGCCTGTGGGCCCTGGAAGCGCACAACGGCGATGAAGTCGGTGTTCAGATCGCCGGCGTCGAATGCGGCCTTCAGGTCGTTCTGGTCGTGGAAGATCTTAGCCGGCGCCTCGACGATACGGCGCTCGGGCTTGACCGCCGAGATCTTGATCACCGCCTTGCCGAGATTGCCGGTCAGCATCTTCAGCCCGCCATTCGACGAGAACGGCTTGTCGGCGGTGGTGAGAACCTTGGCATCGCCGCTGTCCTTCGGGGTCGGCGCGCGCGTCACGCTGCCGTCGGCCGAAAGCTTGGCCTCGATGGCGTAGGCGCGCAATCCGCTGCCCCAGGCCGTGCGCACGTCGTCGTGCAGGAAGCCGTGGTCGAGGAGTTCGCGGATCAGGAATCCCATGCCGCCGGCGGCGTGGAAATGGTTCACGTCGGCAAGCCCGTTCGGATAGACCCGGGCGATCAGCGGCGTGATGTCCGACAGGTCGGAAATGTCCTGCCATGTCAGCTTGATGCCGGCGGCCGCGGCCATCGCGACGAGGTGCATCGTGTGGTTGGTCGAGCCGCCGGTCGCGTGGAGGCCGACGACGCCGTTGACGACGGCCCGCTCGTCGACGACGAGGCCGGCCGGCGTGTATTCGTTGCCGAGCGCGGTGATGGCCAAGGCGCGCTTTGCCGCCTCCTTCGTCATCGCATCCCGTAGCGGTGTGTTCGGGTTGACAAAGGACGTCCCCGGCAGATGCAGGCCCATGATCTCCATCAGCATCTGGTTGGAGTTCGCGGTGCCGTAGAAGGTGCAGGTGCCCGGCCCGTGATAGCTCTCGCTCTCGGCCTTCAAAAGCGCGTCGCGGCCGACCTTGCCCTCCGCATAGAGCTGGCGCACGCGGCTCTTCTCGTCGTTCGGCAGCCCCGACGTCATCGGGCCTGCCGGCACGAAGATCGCAGGCAGATGGCCGAAGGTCAAAGCCGCGATGGTCAGGCCCGGCACGATCTTGTCGCAGACGCCGAGATACACGGCGGCGTCGAACATGTCGTGGGAGAGGCCCACCGCCGCCGACATGGCGATGACATCACGCGAGAACAGCGACAGCTCCATGCCCGCCTGGCCTTGCGTGACGCCGTCGCACATGGCGGGCACGCCGCCGGCCACCTGGGCGGTGCCGCCGACCTCGCGCGCCGCGTCGCGGATGATCTGCGGGTAGCGCTCGAAAGGCTGGTGGGCCGACAGCATGTCGTTATAGGCGGTGATGATGCCCAGGTTAGGCGTCTGGTTGTCCGACAGCCGTTGCTTGTCGGTCGGCCCGCAGGCCGCAAAGCCGTGGGCGAGGTTGCCGCAGGTCAGCGTCGAGCGCTTGGGGCCTTCGGCACCCTTGGCGAGGATTCGCTCCAGATAACGCTCGCGGGTCGGTCTGGAGCGTTCGCGGATGCGCGCGGTGACGGCTTCGATGCGACGGTCTGCGGACATGGGTCTCGACCTTTCGGCTGTTGGTTCGTTGAGCGTTCGGGCAAGGCCCGGGGGGCGTGTCTAGGGCGCCCAGAAGACGTTGAGCGGCTCGGCGCGAGGCGCACGCAGGACGGCACGCACCGGCATGTCGGCAACCGACCCGGTTTCGCAGGCGCTCTCGTAGGTCTTGCGCTTGTCGTCGCCTTCGATGTGCAGCGCCAGGAAGCGTGCGTCGATCAGCATCGGCAATGTCAGCGTCACCCGCGGTTCACCGGCGCCGGGCGCGCTGATCGCCACGACGGGCTCGCGCCCGTCCGGGTCGATCGCCGCATCCAGCGCGTCGGCGCCGGGGAAGAACGAAGCGGTGTGGCCGTCATTGCCCATGCCGAGCACAACGACGTCGAAGGGCCGCGTCACCCGCTGGAAGCGGTCGTGCAGATCGTCCTTCGCATCGTCGGGCGTGTCCGCGTCGACGAACAGCGGCAGGAAATGCGCCGCCGCCGCCTTGTCCTTGAGAAGGTGCCGGCGCAGAAGGCCGCTGTTCGAGCGCTCATGCGTCTCGGGCACCCAGCGCTCGTCGACGAGTGTGATGGTGACGTCGTGCCAGTCGATATCCATCTGCGACAACCGCTCGAACAATAGCTTCGGCGTCGAGCCGCCCGAGACGGCGAGCGTCGCCACACCGCGCGTCGCGATCGCCCCACCGAGCACTGCGGCGATACCACCGGCCAGCGCCTCGGCCAGCGCCTCGCGTGTGTCGTAGCGGTGAAGTTTCGGCTCGCTCATCGCATTGTCGCCCGTCGGTCGGATTGGCAGGATCCTCGGTTTTCCGCGTGTCGTCAGTCTGGCTCGTGCCAGGTGCGGCCGTCCCGCTCGATCAGGGCGACGGAAGACGAAGGGCCCCAGGTGCCGGCCGTGTAACCCTGCGCCTTGACGTTCTTGGCGTCCCAGGCCCGCAGGATCGGATCGACCCAGTCCCAGGCGGCCTCGACCTCGTCGCGGCGCATGAACAGCGTCTGGTTGCCGCGGATCACATCCATCAGCAGGCGTTCGTAGGCATCGGGATTGCGCACGCGAAACGATTCGGCAAAGCTCATGTCGAGCGGCACGTGGCGCAGGCGCATGCCGCCCGGACCCGGGTCCTTGATCATCAGCCATTGCTTGACGCCCTCGTCGGGTTGCAGCCGCATGACCAACTGGTTCTGGACGATGTTGCCGGCCGTTTTCTCGAAGATCGAGTGCGGGATCGGCTTGAAGGTGACGACGATCTCCGACATGCGCTGGGACAGCCGCTTGCCGGTGCGCAGGTAGAACGGCACGCCGGCCCAGCGCCAGTTGCCGATTTCGGCCTTGATCGCAACGAAGGTCTCGATGTCGCTCTCGGCCTCGCCCAGGTCGTCGAGATAGCCCTTCACCGCCCCGCCGTTGGAGGCGCCTGCCTTGTATTGCCCACGCACCGTGCGGCTTTCGACATTCGCCTCGTCGATCGTCACCAGCGCCCTGAGCACCTTCAGCTTCTCGTCCCGCAGCGCGTCGGAATCCAGCGAGGAGGGCGGCTCAAGCGCGACCAGGGTCATCAGCTGGACGATGTGGTTCTGGACCATGTCGCGCAGGGCACCGGCCGTATTGTAGTAACCCGCCCGGCCTTCGAGGCCGACGGATTCGGCTACGGTGATCTGCACGTGGTCGATATGGGTGGAGTTCCATACCGGTTCGTAGAGGGCGTTGGCAAAGCGCAGCGCCATCAGGTTCTGCACCGTTTCCTTGCCGAGATAATGGTCGATGCGAAAGAC
>JBBSUS010000035.1:0-10260 GCA_038234195.1 Hyphomicrobiales bacterium
AGGCGCTGGCGAAGATTGCCGAAACCTCTGGCAAAATCTTCGTCCTCACCCACAACTACACTGGCTATCCGATGGTCAGGCAGGCGCGCGCCATGGTCGCACGCGGCGAACTCGGCGCCATCCGAATGATCAACGCCGAGTATGCGCAGGGCTGGCTCGCCACCCGCGCCGAGGACACGGGTCTCAAGCAGGCCGGCTGGCGGGTCGATCCGGAAAGGGCAGGGGCCGGAGGTGCGATCGGCGACATCGGCACCCACGCCCACAATCTCGCCTGCTTCGTCTCGGGCATGAAGGTGGCAAGCCTGTCCTGCGATCTGACGTCCTTAGTCGAGGGCCGCGTCCTCGATGACAACGCCTCGATGCTCCTGCGCTTTGTCGGCCAGGACGGGGCCTCGGCCAAGGGCATGCTCTGGGCGAGCCAGATCGCCATCGGCAACGAGAACGGCCTTTCCCTTCGCGTCTACGGCGACAAGGGCGGCCTCGAATGGCACCAGGAGACGCCGAACCGACTGTGGTTCACACCGCTTGGGGAGCCCAAGCGCCTGCTGACCCGCGGCGGGGAGGGCGTCGCCGGCCCCGGCGCCGATCTCGCGCGTATTCCGGCGGGCCATCCGGAGGGTTATCTGGAGGGATTTGCCACGATCTACGCCGAGGCGGCCGAACTGATCCGCGCCAAGGACGAGGGGCGCGCGCCATGCGCCGGCAGCGACCTGCCGACAATTCAGGACGGGGTGGATGGGCTCGCGTTCATCGAGGCCTGCGTCGCCTCGTCCAAAGCGGACGGAGCCTGGACGTCCCTCTGAACGCACCGCCGACGAATCGTGCCAACTGAACCGGCGATGTCATCCTGCCCTCATGCAATCTTTGAAGTCCCGACCGAACGATTTTGTCTCCAACGCCCCGATCGGAGGCCGCTTCATCATGGATCCGTCCCGATGACGAGGGACAGCGAAGAGAATGCCGATCACATCATCCGCATTTTCAGGTTGAAGAGAATCCACAGCGTACCAGCGACCATCAAAGCGATGATCAGACCGGTGAATAAAATGAGCTGCAGGTCGTCCCGCTTACTCTTCGACAGGTTGATGTGGAGGAAGAAGCGAAAATGGACGACGATCTGCACGAGTGCAAAGAGGGTGATGGCGATCAAGGTCGCCGCCATCGGGAACACGTCGAGCGCAACAAGAAGGAACGGCAATGCCGTCAGGACGATCGCGAGACCATAACCGATGATGTAAGAATTGCGCTCGGACCGGCGCTGCGCTTGCTCGTTCATGCTGCTAGTCCCTGCAGATAGACGAAGGAAAAGATGCAGATCCAGACAATGTCGAGGAGATGCCAGAAGAGACCCAGCCTCAGGATGCCGAGCTTCACGCCGCGGTCGATGCCGAAGACCTTGATCTGCGCCAGCATGGCGACGATCCAGATCATGCCAATGGTGACGTGAAGGCCGTGGGTGGGCACCAGCGCGAAGAACGCCGACAGGAAGCCGGAGCGCGTGGGGTAGGCATCTTTGGCGAACATCGACCAGAAGTCGTGGATCTCGAGGCCGAGGAAGACCAGCCCGAGGCCCAAGGTGACCAGAAGCCAGAAAACCAGCTTTCTTGGATGCATCTCGTACTTCATGGCGAGCGAAGCCATGCCGAAGGTGAAGCTCGAGGTCAAAAGCGCCCCCGTCTCGATCGACACGCTGGTCAGGTCGAAGACATCCTTCGGCCCGGGCGCACCCACCGTCGCCCCGATCATCGTCGCATAGGTCGCAAACAGCAGCGCGAAGAGCACGAGATCGCTCATCAGGAAAACCCAGAAGCCGAAGATGACCTCCTCGGCGGCCTCGTGTGCCCCGCTGTCGGTGTCGCCGAGGTTCAACCCGGGATGTTTGCGATCGTCGGTGCTCATGCTGCTGCCGCCTCGGCCAGGCCGCGATTGACCGGGCTCGTCTCCTGGTCACGCGTGACCGGCGGCGTGAGTGCAACGGTCGACAACCATGCCTCCTCCTGACGCCTGACCTCAGCGGCCGTAATGATCCTCGTGCTGTTGCGAACGAATCCGCGTGCGATGGCCGTGCCGATGACGACAATCAGGCCGAGTGCGGCCAGCCACCAGATGTACCAGACAAGCGCAAAGCCGATGACGGTGCCGGTAACGCCAAGCACGACGCCGACGGACGAATTGCGGGGCATCTCGATGTCCAGGTAAGCCAGCGGGCGCGGGTACGCACTTCCGTTCGCCTTGGCCTCGAAGAACGCGTCACGATCGGTGACCGTCGGGATGACGGCGAAATTGTATTCAGGCGCGGGACAGGCAATCGACCATTCGAGGGTACGCCCGTTCCAGGGGTCGCCGGCATAAACGCCGAGATCGTGCCGATGGCGAACACTGACGACCAGCTGGATCAGAAGACTGGCGAGGGCGCCCAGGATGATCACGGCGCCGATCGCAGCGACGATCGTGTACGGCAGGTATTCGGGATTGAAGTACTCGACGGTTCGCCGCGGCATCCCGAGGGCGCCGAGGGCATAGAGCGGCATGAAGGCGAGGATGAAACCGACCGTCCAGCACAGGCATCCGATGCGCCCCCAGAACTCGTCCAGTCGAAATCCAAACGCCTTCGGAAACCAGTAATGGTACCCGGCGAGCATGCCGAACAAAGTACCGGGGATGAGCACGTTGTGGAAATGGGCGACGAGGAAAAGGGTGTTGTGAACCTGATAATCGATCGCCGGATTGGCGAGGAGAATTCCGGTCAGTCCGCCCACCGTGAACAGCAGCACGAAGGAGAGCGAATACAGCATCGGCACGCTGAACCGCACTCTGCCGCGGAACATCGTCAGGATCCAGTCGTAGATCTTCACGCCGGTCGGAATGCCGACCAGCATGGTGGCCGTCCCAAACGCCGCATTGACGTTGGCGCTCTGACCCATGGTGAAGAAATGATGGAGCCACACCGTGAAGGAGATCACCGCGATCGACATCGACGCGAAGACCAGAGACTTGTAACCGTAAAGCTTCTTGGCCGAAAAATTGGAAAATAGCTGAGAATAAACTCCGAATGCGGGCAGGATGACGATGTAGACCTCCGGATGGCCGAACAGCCAGAAGAGATTGGCGAAATTCATCATGTTTCCACCAAGGTCGTTGGTGAAAAAATGCATTCCGAGATAGCGATCGAGAGCGAGCATGCCGGTTGCAACGGTCAGCGGCGGCATCGCAAAGATCATCATGATGCTGGTGCACAACGCCGTCCAGCAAAACAGCGGCATCCGGAAGAGGTGCATTCCCGGAGCCCGGCGCTTGTAGATCGTCACGGCAAAATTGATGCCGGTCAGCGTGTTTCCGATCGAACTGAGCGTCAGCGCCCAGATCCAGTAGTCGGGCCCAACCCCGGGGTTGAAGGCCATCTCGGTGTACGGAGGATAACCGGACCATCCGCCCGTGGAAAATTTGCCGAGGACCAGTGAGACCATCATCAGGCCGGCGCCACCGCCGGTGAGCCAGAGACTGATCGAATTCAACAGCGGGAAGGACACATCGCGGGCGCCGATCTGCAGCGGCATGACGAAGTTGATGAGGCCCGTCAGGAACGGCATCGCCATGAAGAAGATCATGATCGTGCCGTGGGTGGAGAAGAGCTGCGAGAAATGGTCGGGCGGCAGGTAGCCCGGGGAATCGAAGGCCAACGCCTGTTGAAAGCGCATCATCACCGCTTCGACGACAGCGCGGGAAAGCATGACGAGCGAGATGATGACGTACATGATGCCGATCTTCTTGTGATCGACGCTGGTCAGCCATTCCGTCCAGAGATAGCGCCATTTGCCGAACCATGTGATCAGGCCGATGACGGCGATCGCACCGACGACGACGAGCGAGGCGGCGGCCGTTGCGATGGCGCTGTAGAACGGCAGTGCATCGAACGTCAGGCGGCCGAGGACGATGTGATACCAGGACATGCCGCTCATTTTGATGCTCCTCCAGTTGCATCGCCAGCCATTCCGGTGATTGGTGCCCTGACGTCCGGCATGCCGTTCATCGCGCTTTCGCCGCTCATTGGAGGCTTTGCGGAGGGATCGTTTCGATATTTGTCGACGACCTTCGCAAAGAAGTCCGGCGTCACGGACCCAAAATGAATCTCAGATAAGGACTGCCCCGCGCCGTTGAGTTTTGAGGCCGCGACCTCGGTCGTGCCTTTTTGCTGCAGGATCGCGAAGCTTTTGTCGTCGAGAGAATGGCCCGACGCCTTGATCGTTGAGACCCAGCTTGCAAAATCCGCTGTCGGCATCGCCTTGACGAGGAACTTCTGGTTCTGAAAGCCCATGCCGTTGAATTGCGTGTTCATGCCCTCGACGTCGCCGGTGCGGTCGGCCAGCAGATTGAGCTGCGTTTTCATTCCAGCCATCGCGTAGATCTGACTGCCGAGAGACGGAATGAAGAAGGACTGCATGACGGTCGCGCTGGTCAGCGTGAAATGCACTGGCCGGTCGACGGGAATGGCCAGGATGCCGACGGTTGCGATCTGCTGTTTGGGATAGACGAACAGCCACTTCCAATCGAGCCCGACGACCTGGATCTCCAGTGCAGGTTTGTCCGAAGCGATGGGGCGATAGGGATCGAGCGCTGCCTGGCGGGTCCAGATGCCGTAGGCAAGAATGGCCACGATCACGAACGGAATGCCCCAGATGAGAAACTCCAACGGCCAGGAAAATGCCCATTGCGGCCGGTAGCTGGCTGATGCGTTCCGGCGGCGATAACGCCAGGCGAAGATCGGCAGCAGAATGAAGACGGGAAGGATGACGATCATCATCCATCCGATGGCTTCGAAAAAGATCTCGCGCTGGGAAGCGGCGATGGGGCCGATCGGATGGAGGAATGAGGCGCGGTTCTCGCCGCAACCGCTCAAGAAGGCCAGAGCGAGGAATGCCCCGGCCTCCATGACACGGCGGATCGCCATTGGCGGTGATGTTTTCCAGCCGCAGACCTTGCGGAGAGCACGCGGCTCTCTCGAACGATGATGTCTAACCTCTTCCATCATCGCCCGCCCCTTTCCGGAAACTCTATTTCAACGTCTGTCGGACCAGGAATCCCAAGCGAGCCAACCAGGGGCAGGGGGCCGATTCCGTCGCTCCGTTTAGCACCTCGCGAGCGAGCCGGGTTCACAGGTCGGGCTCGTCGAGTTTGCCATCCTGATCGAAGTCGGCAAGCGCCAGAACGGCATGGATCAGCGCCAGGTGACTGAGCGCCTGCGGCATGTTCCCCGCCAGTCGCCGGCTTCTCAGGTCATATTCCTCCGACAGGAGACCTGTCTTGCCTGCGATCGAAAGGACGCTTTCGATTGTCTTCACCGCATCGTCTCGCCGGCCCTGCCAGAGCTGACATTCGGCAAGCCAGAACGAGCACGCGAGGAATGCGCCTTCCGGCACGAGCGCGTCCATGCGGTGACGATGAACAAAGCCGTCCTTCACCAATGTCTTCTCGATCAGCGCAACGGTGCCCACGATGCGCGGATCGTCTCCGGGCAGGAAGCCGACTTTCGGCAGGAGAAGGAGCCCGGCATCGACGTCGCTGCTGCCGAAATAAGCCGTGAAGGAATTCTGCCCCTCGTCGAAGCCCTCATTGCAGATCGTGTCGTGCATGTGGTCGCGAAGATCGGCGAGCCGTCCGCGCTCCGCGTCGCACAAGGAGTTTGCCCCTTGCATCTTCAAGTACCGCTGGATTGCAACCCAGGCCATGACCTTCGAATAGGTGTAGTGTCTCGGCTCGCCGCGGCTTTCCCACAAGCCCTGATCGGGTTGTTGCCAGACCCGCTCGACATGGGCGACGACGGCGCGCCCCAGATGTTCACCCTGTTCTGAACGTTCCATCCCGGCGCGCTCGGAGGCATGCAGCATCGCGATGAGCTCGCCCCAGACATCCAGCTGCAACTGCCCGGCGGCAGCATTTCCAACGCGAACGGGTTTGGCGAAACGATATCCCGGGAGCCAGCCGAGGACGGACTCATCGAGCCGCCTTGAGCCATCGACCCGGTACATGATCTGCATCTTGTCGGGATCGCCGGCGACCGCCCGCAGGATCCAGTCCCGCCAGGCAGCCGCTTCCTCTAGGTAACCACATTCGGTCAGGGCGCTCAGCGTAAAGGTCGCGTCACGCAGCCAGCAGAAACGGTAGTCCCAGTTCATCGATCCTCCTGGTTGCTCGGGAAGCGACGTGGTCGGGGCGGCGATGAGCCCACCGGTGGGGCGGTGAATGAGAGCCTTGAGAGTCAGGAGCGATCGTTTGACGGCGTCCGGATAGGACAGCTTGCGATCGAACGAGCTGATCCAGCCGCGCCAATATGCTTGCGTTCGCGCCAAGGCCTCGTCGGGGTCGACGTCCGCGTCGGGCCGATTGTGCGAAGCGCTGTAGCCGAGAATGAAGCTATGGCGGCTCCCCTCCTCGACGTCGAAGCGACATGTCACGTTGCTGTCGTCGACCTCGAATGAGCCCGGGCCTTGAAGCGTGATCCGGTCCGGTCCGACATGCATCGTGACCCCGTCGTCCTGGCGGGTAATCCAGGGCGGCATAATGCCATAATCGAAGCGGAATGGGGCTTCCAGATTCGTGGATACATTTCCGCTTATCCCGGTCACGATACGGATCAGGATCGGATCGCCCTCACGGATCGGCATGAAATCGGTGAGCCGGATCGTTCCAGTCGCGGTCGAAAGATCGGTCTCCAAGATCAGCGTATCGGCCTGATAACGCTGCACAGCTTCTGTTACATCGCCGTCGGGTGCGATGGACCAGTGACCGTGATCTTTCGTTCCGAGAAGAGCGGCGCAAGACGCGGGAGAATCGAAGCGGGGCAGGCAGAGCCAGTCGATCGAACCAAAGCGCGATACCAATGCAACCGTCTCGCCATCGCCGATCATGCAAAAGTCTTCGATCGGCGTGGTCATGATCTGTGGGCTCCTGGAGTTTTATTGTGGTTCAGCGTGAATTGACGCTCGATTTTTCCGCGCGGGCCGTCCCGGTGTCACCACAAGCGACGGCGAACCCGCGACTGGCGTTTCGTCTTCAAAAGCCCGCCGATGCCGACAACGGCAAGAATTCCCGCGACGCTCCAGAACGCCGATCGATGCCGGTCGGTAAACATTTCCCAGCTTCCAAGTCTGGCGCGCGAGTCAAAACGTCCATGCGCGCCGTAATCGCCCTTGACTGGATCGAACAGGTTGTTGGGTGCATCGGCTGGCTTGGACTGATCGGTGAGCTGCCCCGAATAGCCGCTTTTCGCGAGGTATTTGTCGATTAGACCCGGCGCAATGCGGTTGGCGAGGATTGCCTGGATCGTCGGATAGCCGACCCATATCTCTCGGCGGTCGTTCTTGGCGGCAAAGAGGATGGCGCGGGCCGGCACTTCCGGTTGATAGATCGGTGCGACCGGTTTGGCCTTCTTGCCCATTTTGTTCAGCGCCCAGTCGAACTGCGGCGTGTTGACCGCTGGCAGGTCGACCATGGTGATGCGGACGTTCAGCTTGTCGTGGATGATCTCGGATCGCAGCGAGTCCGTGAACCCACGGATTGCGGCCTTTGCGCCGCAATAGATCGACTGCAACGGCACTGAACGATAGGCGAGGGCCGAACCGACATTGATGATGACACCCCGATTGCGCGTCCGCATGCGCTTGAGGGCTGACATCATGCCGTGGACTTGTCCGAGATAAGTGACGCGTGTGCCTCTCTCCACCTCCGCCGCCGTCAGCTTGGAGACCGGCGAAAACACCGTCGCCATTGCGACGTTGACCCAGACATCGATCGGGCCGAGTTCCTGCTCGACCTTGTCCGCAGCGCTCTCGACGGCGTCCGCATCGGCGACGTCTGTCGGGATGGCAAGTGCCCTGACACCATGCCTGCGAACATCCTGTGCTGCGCGCTCCAACCGATCCGGATCTCGGGAGAGCATCGCGATATCGTAGCCATCCTTGGCGAACTCTTCGACAACGGCTCGGCCTACGCCTGCGCCAGCACCGGTGATGACAGCAATGTTGGGCATGAACTTTCCTTAATAGCGAAATGGCAGCATCGGCCGGGTCGATCTTGGAGACCGCAAGACGATCGTCGAAAGGACGACGAACGCGAGCCAATGCTTTTTACGAGAACACCCGTTTGATCGTCTGGCGGAGTATGCCGCCAGCTTCCGCATCGCCCTTGGCTAGAGCGGCAGTGTAAGACTCGGCTTCCTCGAATGTGATGTGCGGGGGCAGCGTCGGCACGTCAGGATCCACGCGGGCGTCGATCAGGCATGGCCGATCAGCCGACAAGGCTTCATCCCAAGCCGGTGCGATCTGCTCCGGGCGATCGACGCTGATCCCCTTGAGGCCGAGAAGTTCGGCGTAGGCCGCATAGTTCATGTCCGGAACATCCTGAGTTTTGGCGACACGCGGCGAATTCGCCATGGCTCGCAATTCCCAGGTCACCTGATTGAGGTCGTGGTTCTTCAAGACGCACACAACGAGGCGCGGATCCGACCAGGTCTTCCAGTATTTGGCGACCGTGATCAGGTCGGTGATGCCCAGCATCTGCATCGCACCGTCGCCGACGAAGGCGATCGCCACCCGGTCGGGGAAGGCGAACTTGGCGGCTGCCGCATACGGCAGTCCGGGGCACATCGTGGCCAGCGTCCCCGAGAGCGACGCCTTCATACCCGGCCGGATCTTGATCGCGCGGGCAAACCAGTTGGCCGAGGATCCCGAGTCGGCGGAGATGATTGCCTTGTCGGGAAGCCGGGAGGAGAGCTCCCAGAAAAGACGCTCCGGATTGATCGGATTGGCGTCTTGATGGGCACGCTTTTCGACGCCATCCCACCATTTCCCCACGCGCTTTTCGATGTCCTTGCGCCAACTCTCGTGTTCGCGTTGCACGAGATGTGGAATCAGCGCTTTCAGCGTCGTTGCGGCATCACCGGCGAGCGCCACATCCATTGGATATCGGATCGACAGCATGGTCGGATCGAGGTCGATCTGGATTCCACGCGCCTGGCCCGTCTTGGGCAGGAATTCCGAATAGGGAAAACGCGAACCGATCATCAGAAGCGTATCGCAATGTTGCATCATCCAATCGGACGCTTCCGTCCCGAGGAGGCCGATCGAGCCTGTCACGAAGGGTAAATCGTCCGGAAGGGCAGCCTTGCCGAGCAACGCCTTTGCAACGCCAGCGCCCAGAAGATTGGCGACCTCGGTCACCTCAGTTTCGGCCCCGATCGCTCCGGCGCCAATCAGGATCGCAACCTTCTTGCCGCCGTTCAGCAACTCGGCGGCGCGTCTGATGTCGGCCTCCGCGGGTTGCAGCACCGGTTCGCTATAGGCATCGCTGGTGTGAACCGTCCCGTGTTCACGCGGCGCCTCTTCTATGGCTGCAGCCTCCTGGACATCGTTGGGAATGATGACGCAGGTCACGGTGCGCCGAGCCTTGGCAATTCGAAAGGCGCGGTCGATCAGATGCCGCGCCTGAGCCGGCGACATGCAGGTGTGAACGTACTCGCCTGCGACGTCCTTGAAGAGCGTCTGAAGATCTACCTCTTGCTGGTAATTGCCCCCGAGCGACGCCCGGGCCTGCTGGCCGACAATGGCGACGACTGGCTGGTGATCGAGCTTGGCATCGTAGAGGCCGTTGAGAAGATGGATTGCGCCGGGCCCGGAGGTCGCCATGCAGACGCCGACCTCGCCGGTGAACTTGGCATGCGCACAGGCCATGAAGGCGGCGCTCTCTTCGTGCCGGACCTGCACGAAATCCAAAGTGTCGTTTCGACCGAGCGCGGCGACGAGACCGCCGATGCCATCACCGGGATAGCCGAAAATGCGCTGCGTTCCCCAATCCTGCATGCGCTTCAGAATGAAATCAGCAACTTTGGAAGCCATTCGCTCTCTCCCGGTCGCTGGCGCCGCGAAAATGCGTTCGCGATGGCCAGTTTCGTTTTCAGGCTGACCCTGCGGTCACTACCTGTCATCCTAATAAAAATTCAAATATCCAGTTCCTGTTTCTTAATAATAATTAATATTACAAAAATTATAGGAAGAAGGAATTGACAATAAGCAATACTGATACACCATGATAATAAGCGATAGCACCATAGTATTTCGGAGCATCGAAAAAACCAAACGAATTGGTCGAGGCCGCTTCGTCTATTTGATTTATGGCGCTTTTGCCGCTTGGCCATGCTCTGTAATTGAGGTTTTTGCTATGCCTTTGATTGGCCATCTTTTTTCCACGCACAAACCGAAAAAGAGC
>JBBSUS010000036.1:0-10216 GCA_038234195.1 Hyphomicrobiales bacterium
AAGACGAGATGCTCATTGCTATGCTGAACGAAGACATGATCGCCGATCTCGGCCAGGAAATCGGCGGGCCATTCAACAGACTCCAGACAGGGCTCGCGGCCGTCGCGGACGCGAACTACGACATCGCGATCCTCGACATGAATCTCGGGTCGAAGAGCTCGATTCCGATCGCCGAGGAACTGCAGCGGCGCGGCGTGCCCTTTTCATTCGCCACCGGGCACAGCCGCGAGCATCTCGACCCGCGCTTTTTCGATGCCCATGTGATCGCCAAACCGTTCGACGAGCGCTCGCTCGAAGCAGCCATCAGGGCGCTGACGCACGGCTGACGGATCTGCTGGCGGCTTTCCTTTCACGGGGAGATTGCAAGGCATGCGGGCTGGCCCAGATGTGAATCGGCCGCCTCACCGCATCCTGTCGTCAGTCGACGGCAGCGCTGACGGTAGTACGCAAGCCCGGACGATTGTCCTCCTCGTCGAGGGCACCGCCGATCTGCGCAACCATCGCCGTCATCATCTTTGACCCGAAACCCTGGCGGGTACGGGTCTTGCCTGCGCCCCGGTCTGCGACGATCAGACGAAAGCGGTCGAGATGCTGGTCGAGCGAGATCGCCAGCGGTCCGACATCGCCGCCATAGGCATATTTCTGCGCGTTGATGACGAGTTCGGTCATGACGAGGCCGACATGCACGGCCCGGTCCGCCTTGACCTGCACGGGCGCCAGATCGAGCCGCATACGGTTGGCCCAGCCCGGATCCATCGTCGCCTGCAACTCACCCAGCAGATCTTCCAGATAACGGCCCAGATCGACAATCTCGACACTTTCGCCGGTGTAGAGACGGCGATGGACGAGCGCCACGGCCGTCAGTCGGCGCTGGGCCTCGGTGAGATGGGCCCGCGAAGTCTCGTCGGCGATTTCGCGGCTCTGCATCTTCAGGAAGGCGGAGACGAGTTGCAGGCTGTTCTGCACGCGGTGATTCACTTCGCGCAAGAGAAAGCCCTTCTGCTGGAGGAGATGCTCGTTTTCCTCCACACTCCGCGTCAGCTCGCGATTGAGCTCGCGCAGCCGCATCGCCTGGCGCCGTTCGCGCAGAAGCCTCGCGATTCGCACCGCCGATTCGGCCTCCGCGATCGACCAGGGACGGGACCGGCCACGGACCTCGTCGACCCAGGATTTGAACGAACCGCGCGGCGTCAGGACCGCGGTCGGATCGTCCTCGGAGGCCTTGTGCGGATTGCCGGCCCACTCCACCAATTGCGGCTTTTCCGCTCGAAGCCAGAGAAGTTGGGTCGGCGTCTCGGTCGAAAGGGTGATGGCCATCAGCCCGCTTGCCAGTTCGAGAAATTGCGTCGCCTGCGGCATGATTTCCGACAGGCGATCGGTTTGGACCGGCGCCGATAGGGCCCTTTCGCCGACCCAGCGGCCGATCGCCCGCAACTCGTCCCGCTGCGGACAGTGCCCGAAGCTTCGCAGTTCGGTGCCGGACACCACCGCCAGTCCGTCGGCGCCCAGCAAGCGCTGCAACTCCGGACCCGTCGCATCGACGAAATCTTCGAACCGCATGTCCGGATCGTAGAGCGACATCACCGAGTCCTCGGTGGTCCGCAGGCGGATACGCTCGCGATAGAGTTCGGCCTCGTCCTTGGCCTGGATCTGGCGCGACAGGCTGCCCGCGAGCAGTTTGCAAGCCAAACGCGTCGCGAGCGGAATTGCCTTCGCTTCGTTGTGGTGACAGGCAATCAGCCCCCAGAGCAGACCGTCCTTGACGATCGATACCGAAGCGGATGCGGCAACGCCCATGTTCTTCAGGTACTGGATGTGGATCGGCGAGACGCTGCGCAGGCTACAGTCGGACAGGTCGATTTCGCCAAGCGCGGTCGGCGCGCCCGCCCAGTCGCCAGCCGCGCGGATCCGCGCCGGGACATAGTCGACATCGGGGATGACGCGGATGCGGTTGCGCACGTAGAGCGCTCGCGCCTGGCTGGGGATGTCCGTCGCCGGAAACTGATGGTTGAGGAAGGCACCGAGTTTTTCGTCGCGGGCCTCGGCGACGACGATGCCGGCCGCGTCTTCCTGAAAACGATAGACCATCACCCGGTCGTAGCCGGTCAGGTCGCGGAAGAGCCGGGCCGCCGTTTCGCAGAGATCGATCAGGTCGTGAGCCCGCTCGAAATTGCGGCCCGCCGCGTCGACGGTCGCAAGGGTTTGGGCGACGGTGGTCGCCGCTCCGATCGGTTCCAGATCGACGAGGATATAGTCGCCGCTGGCATGGGCGCTGACGTCGAAAGTCTCCGCCCCGGTCGCAACGGGCTGAAGCGCCAGCGAATCCTGCTCGGCGATGCGTTCGCCGATCCGAGCGAGGTCCTGACCGAGAAGCTCGCTCAACGGCCTGCCCTGCCATACGGCGGCGAGCCGCGCCTCGATGTCGCCTGCACCGCCCAAGACGGCGAGCGTCCTGGCCTCCGCAATGAGCAGAAGTCCGTGGGGCTGGATCGCACCGGGAATGTGGATCGGCTCGCGATCACAAAGCGTCAACGCGGCGTCGAGGTCGATATCGCTGGAGTCCTGCACGGCATTCCCGGGGTCGAGGTTCGAAATGACGGACGGTTTCCGTCCGGCGTCTCCTTCTGATTACGATTCGTTCATTTCGAAGGCAGGCGCACCGCAAAACGCTTGTAACCGCAAAGTTTTTGGCGCTCGCCTATCCAACGGCACGGGTGTCGGCCGAAAAGCTTCGGCTCACCGGCCTTCCGTCCCCATTTCAATGGCATGGCCGCGCAATCGAGATAAGCTGCAATCAAGAGATGCAATGATCAACGGCGAAAAACCATTCCGCCCTGCCGGTCAGGCGTGACATGGTTTACCCTTGCCACGATTTTCAGGAGCGGCTACGTCCGCTGGCAGTGCGAAAATGTCCGGCGAACACCGGCGCGCCGGGGCGCGAGAGATCGCATCGCAAGCGCATCCTGGCCAGACATCCAGAGGACTTCGTCATGACCTACGTGGTGACCGACAACTGTATCCGCTGCAAGTACATGGACTGCGTCGAGGTGTGCCCGGTCGATTGCTTCTACGAAGGCGACAACATGCTCGTCATCCATCCCGACGAGTGCATCGACTGCGGCGTCTGCGAGCCCGAATGCCCGGCCGAAGCGATCAAGCCGGACACCGAGCCAAATCTCGACAAATGGCTGAAGGTCAACGCCGAATATGCCGACAAATGGCCCAACATCACGATCATGCGGCCGGGCCCCGAGGACGGCAAGGAGCATGATGGCGAAGACGGCAAGTTCGAGAAATATTTCTCCGCCGAGCCCGGTCAGGGCGACTGAGGTCGCACGGACGATTGCAACGGTTGCGCCCAGAAAAAAAGGGCCCCCCACATCCCCGGCAACCGCATTCGGCGTCTAGGCGCTTTCGGGAACGCCCATCGCGCGGGCGATGGTTCGGTAGTCTTCATCGTCGATCGCGAATAGCCCCCTGCGAAAGACCACGCCCCAGGACGGCCTGTCCCGGGTCAGCGTCAACGCACCGAGGAGCGGCTTGATCGGGGCGTCCTGCGCCTTGAAATAATGGATCTTGCGGCGGAACGGTTCGAAGTCGCCGCTTTGGTGAGACCGATGCGGCTCGTCGTCCTCGATGCGGCCGATCGCCGTGAAAGCCTGAACCGGATCGCCCTTGCCCATTTGCGCGCGCGGCGAATAGTAAAGCAGGTGTTCACCGCGCCTCATGCGGGCAAGCGGCGCGGCCTTGCCGTGATTGACCTGGCAAAACCCGCCGTCCACTGCGCGCATCACGTGGTCTCGGCTCGCCACTCCGACCCAGCAGGTCATGCGCCATCCCCGACATTCGCCGCATCGCGCAATTGGTAGACGATCGGATCGAATGATGTCGCGATGCCCGCCGATGTCTTCAGATGTGCGCGGGTCTTTGGATCGGAGATGAAGGCATCGTAATCGGCCCGCGTTTGCCACTGCGCATAATTCGCGACATGCCTGCGGTCGTCGCTAAGGTGCAAATTGGCCGAGACGAAACCGGGCTGCCGGCAGACCATCGTTTCGGTCGCGTGGATGAGTTCGGCCAGGAGGTCGTCGGCTTTTTCGGGCTCGACGGTGAAGGTGTTGATCAGCACCATGTAACCGTCATCAGGGTTCAGCGTCGTCATGATCCGCTCCGTCGTTATTTGAGGAAAAGTCCACGAATATGATAACAAATTATAAGGGACCTGATAATTTCCCTGATATGCCGCTGCCTGTGGCGAAGCGTCTCGGCTATGCGATCAAGCTGGCGCAGCACGGCCTTCGGCTGCGCATGGACGAAGCCCTGCGGCCACTCGGCCTCACCACGCCGCAATACGGCGTTCTCTGTGCCCTCGAGGCCCAGCCGGGCCTGTCGAATGCGCGTCTCGCACGTGCGCTCTTCGTCACTGCCCAGACGATGCACGGTGTCCTGTCGAATCTGGAACGCGAAGGATTGGTCGAGCGGCAAGCCGCTTCCGAAAACGGTCGCGCGAAACATGGAACGCTGACGGCGCGAGGTACCGAGCGCCTCGATGAGGCGCATGGCGCAGTCGAACGCGTGGAAGCCCGCATGATGGACGCACTCGGCGCGGGCGAAGCAACGCGGCTCACGGCATCGCTGCTTCGCTGCGCCGAACATCTCGGCTGAAAACTATGAGGCGATCAATCCCGCGCCGTGATCGCCTCGGCCAGATGGTCCAGAGCGGCCTGCAACGGTGCTGCAAATCCGAGGTTCACCACGATCCCCTCGGCGTCGAGGCCAGTGCCCATCAAGGGCAGGGTGATCGACGCCGGCTCGACAAGACGGGCCGACATCGTCTCGAGGATGAGGCGCAATTGCGCGTCTGACTGGACGGCGCGCTGCGAGGCATTTATCAACGCCACCGGCTTGCCGGGAAATTCAAAGCTCGACACCAGCCAGTCCAGCGCGTTCTTCAGGACGCCGGCGACTCCGCGCGCATATTCCGGACTGCAGATCAGGAGGGCATCGGAACGCCCCACCCATCGACGCAGATCGAGGACCTCGGCCGGCGGGCTTTCCGTGTCGAGATCGGGATTGAAGTGCGGCAGATGCGACAGGCCTGTATAGGGCGTGACGGTCATCTGCGGTGGCGCCAGACGCCGGGCGGCGTCCAGCACCGCCGCATTGGACGATTTTTCCCGCAAGCTGCCGCAAATCGCAAGGACCTGCACCTTTTCCTCAGTCCCAGCGCAGCCTGTCATGAGCCCGGCGCTCCTTTTTCGAAGGCGGACGAGCCGGCGGTGTATAACCGGCGCGCTGGGCGCTTTCCTGGGCCTCGGCCTTCGTCTCGACTGGTGGCGACAGGTCCTCGTAGAGCGCCTGTGCCTCCATCGCGGGCCCGCGACGGTCGCCGGCGTCGAGAATCTTCAGCACCCGCACCCGATCGTTGAGCGAGAAGGTCAACGCGTCGCCGGCCCGGACGATGCGGGCGGCATTGTCGGTCTTGTCGCGGTTGATCCGTACGGCGCCCGATTGCACGAACTTCTGGGCAAGACTGCGTGACTTCAGGATGCGCGCAAAGAACAGCCATTTGTCGATGCGCTGGCCAGTGCCCTCAGCCATCAGGATCGTCCGCTATTTGCCAAGCTTGTCCTTGAGTGCGGCGAGCGCGGCAAAAGGCGAATCCGGATCGATGCGCTGCGGCCGATTCTGCGCCGGCTTGCCCTGGCCACCCGCATAGGCACCCTGACCGCCGCCGGGGCCGCTCCCGTGACGGTCCCCTGACCTGCCGCCGCCATGGCCGGACTTATCAAAGCGGTTATTGCCGGCCTTTTCGCCGCCGCGATCGGAAAACTCTCGCTTGCCGAAATCCCTCTTCGGACGTCCCTTGCCGCGCTGCGGCCGTCCATCGCGATCGCCATCCTGACCGGGTACAGCGCTTGCTAGGACACTGCGGCCCGGCAGAGCCTGGACTGGAGCATCGTGCCCGGCGGCAGCACTCTGGCCGGAAGCGCCTCCACCACCGCGCGCACCTGCACGACCACCACGGCCGCGCTGACCGCCACGATTGTCCGACCGATTTCCCGCACGCTGCGGGCGCCATATCTGAATGATCTTCGGCTCGACGGGTTCGACCGACTTGGCATCCGATGCAGCCAGCCCGCCGCTTGGATTTTCAGGGCCAGCCGCCACAGGAACAGCATCGACCGAAGACGGCCCGGCATCCGCCAGATCCGTCGTCGCCTGCTGCCCTCCGGCCTCGCCGAGGCCCGCATCTGCGGCATCGGCTGCGGTCGTGATCTCTTCGCCAACCGCCGAGGTCGGCAAAGCGGCAGCCTCATCGGCATTCGCGTCAGCCGTGGCAGCGCCAGCAGTTTCGCCTGTCGCCGGAGCGGCCTCGGCAGAGGGAGCATCCAAATCCGCAGCGGCGGACTGCGATGCATCGCCCGGAACCGAAGCATCGGCGTCTTGCGCGCTGGCGCTGGTGCTTTCGGCCTGGGAGGTTTCGCCATCAGAGATCGGCGCATCAAGGGACACGGTCTCGCCCGGCTCGGTCTCGCCGAGCCCGGTGGCAGCGCCTTCGCCGGCTTCTGTCGGCCCGGTTTGCGTGGCCGCGTCGGCGGGTGAAGGCGAATCGGCATCGCCCGAGACGGGGGCAGAAGCGTCGACGGGCTCCGCGTCCGCAATCGCGTCTTCTCCCGGTCCCGTCGCGCCGGCATCCGCCTGAACGCTCGCTGCGACCTCTGCGGCCTTGCGAGCCGCCTCTTCACGCGCCGCGATCTCGGCCGCACGGGTCGCGGCATCGAGCCGGTCGACCTCGGCCTCGACCGTCTCGGCAACGACGCCCTCGGGCCGATAGCCGAGGCCCTTCAAAACCTCTTCCATGTCCTCGGCAGTGGCGCCGAGAATCGACATCATCGCCGGCGTCACCAGGAACTGCGCGCCGTTATAGCCACCTTCGGGCCGCCTGCCCTGGCCCGGCTTCCACGCAAGCGCCGGGCGAATCAGGTCAGCGAGCCGTTCCAATATGTCGACGCGCACGGCGCGCCGGCCGAGCAGGCGATAGCCGGCCAAGCCCCAGAACACCGGGTCATAGCCCTGATCGGCAACGGCCGAGGTGCGGCCCGTCGCCAGAAGCTGCGTCGCCTCGCCATAGCCCGGCTTGTCACGGCCGTCGTTGTGGACGGCCCACAGCAATGTCAGGAGCGCGGCGGGAGCCGGCTTGATTAGCGTGGGGACAAAGATGTGGTAGGCGCCGAAGCGCACCCCGCAACGGCGCAGCGCCGCGCGCGCGTCCTGATCCAGGCCGCGAACCTCCTCGGAGACATCACGGCGCTGAATCAGACCGAAGCTTTCCGTCAGGCGGAAAGCGATGCCCTTGGCGGCTCCTTCGAGGCCTTCGGCCGCTTTCAGATCGAGCAGCGGTTTCAGCACGGTCGTCACCTGATAGGTGACCGAGCGCTCGGCGCGAGCAGCCACCTGCTCGCGAGCCGTGCCCGCCAATTGCTCGTCGGCCAAGAGGACGATCTTCGGCTTCAGCGGATCTTCGCTGGCAGCCAACATGCCGACCGGCGCACCCAACCAGCGCAGATAACCGTCCGAGCCCAGCGCCAGATCGCCATTCGGCGCGTTTGCAAAGCGCTCGGCGCGCTTGTCGTATTCACCAGCCAGCGCCTTCTGGGCCGCTGCCCGCACGGCTTTGCCGTCGGGACCTTCGGCCTTGGAGTCGGGTGTGAACCTGAATCCTTGCAGCTCGCCCACCTGATGGCCCTCGACCACCACCGTGCCATCGCCGCCGATCTCAGCTTCCATGTACGCGTTCTCTCTCAACCGCCTCATCAAGACGCTTGTCCTGCGGTCTACGAAGCGTTTCGTCAACCTGTCGTGCAACGCGTCGGAAAGACGGTCCTCGATATCGCGGGTCTTTTCCTGCCAGTGTGTCGGATCGGCCAGCCAGTCCGGGCGGTGGGAAATGTAGGTCCAGGTGCGGATTTCGGCGATCCGCTGGGAAAGGGTGTCGATGTCGCCCTCGGTGCGGTCGGCGCGTTTCACCTGTGCGGCCATGTAGTCTTCCGCAACATGGCCACGAGTCGCCAGGTCGCCGTAGATCGAGGCGATGATCTCGGCGTGCTGGGCCGGCGCGATGCGGCGATAATCGGGAAGCTTGCAGGCCTCCCACAGAAGTTCCACCCGGCGGGCGCCGACGGCCAGCTTCTGGACGGTCTCGTCACGCGCCAGATATTCCAGCGCGCGTTGGTCGACGGCGGGCAGCGCGCGGGTGAGATCGGCCGAAGGCGGCGGGCGCTCAAGACTGGCCTTGAGCGCGTCGATCGACGCAAAGTCATGATCTCGCGAGCGCCATTGCAGCACGCGGACCGGCTGGAAGGCGTGTGCCTCCAGATGCTCGACGAGATCGTCCGGCATCGGGTCGACCTGACCCGTCACGCCAAAGGTGCCGTCGCGCAGATGCCGCCCGGCCCGCCCGGCGATCTGGCCGTATTCGGCCGGGGTCAGCTGCCGGTACTGAAAGCCGTCGAACTTCCAGTCCTGAGCGAACGCCACGTGGTCGACGTCGAGATTGAGGCCCATGCCGATGGCGTCGGTCGCGACCAGAAAATCCACGTCGCCGGACTGATAGAGCTCGACCTGAGCATTTCGGGTGCGCGGCGAAAGTGCTCCCATCACCACTGCCGCCCCGCCCCGCTGCCGGCGGATCAGTTCGGCGATCGCATAGACCTCGCCCGCCGAGAAGGCGACGATGGCCGAGCGACGCGGCAGGCGCGTGATCTTCTTGGACCCGGCATAGACGAGGTTCGACAGCCGCGGCCGCGTCACCGACTGCATGCCCTTCAGCAGGCGATTGAGAACGCCGTGCATGGTCGAGGCCCCGAGCAGCAGCGTCTCTTCGCGGCCTCGGGCGTGCAGGATGCGGTCGGTGAAGATGTGGCCGCGTTCGAGATCGCTGGCGAGTTGCACCTCGTCGATGGCGACGAAGGCCGTGCCGGGATCGCGCGGCATCGCCTCGACGGTGCAGACCTGGTAGCGCGAATTGGGCGGCTTGATCTTTTCTTCGCCGGTGATCAGCGAGACCGCACCGACACCGACCCGGTCGCAGACCTTCTGATACACTTCGCGGGCGAGCAACCGCAACGGCAGGCCAATGGTGCCCGAGGAATGGGCGACCATGCGCTCGATGGCGAGGAACGTCTTGCCGGTGTTCGTCGGTCCGAGGATGGCCGTGACGTTCGAGCCGTCGAAGCGGGTCTCGTCGGCGAAGCGTGGGGCCTTGATGGGGCGAAGCTCGGTCATGCGTCCCGTCTATGTGGGATTACGCCTTGTTTGGAAAAGGTTTTGCCTCGATTCGCAAGGCGATGGGTCGCCGCAGGCGGGCGTCACGACGGAACTTCAGGGCGCTCTCGATCGGTCAGGCTGCGCCGAGGCGGTGATTTTCTCGTCGGAACCGCGCCATGGCTCGCACGGCTGGAGCACCCAATGAGTTCGTCTCGCCCAGCATTCCATCACTTTTCGGATGCCGGAAAGCTTGTAACCCCGGCCCTTCCGGAGAGGTTTCAAAAAAAATTCGTGGCGGGGCATATTTTTGGGAACCGCCTACCGCCCCGCGCATTATTCAGACACCCCCAAGCGATCATCCCCCTCGATCGCTCATTCAGACGGAAAAAGGTAGCTCCCCCTCGCTGCCTTTTTTCGCGTCTGGATGGTGGTCATCTGGCGATGTCGTTCCCTGCCCTGCAGCCCGGCCGAGCCATCCCCGCGTATCGAAATTAATTCGCCAGCCATAGCGAAACCGATTCCGCTTTCGCGCGCGATCCGGTAGGCGGGAGCGATCCCTCCGCTCTTCCGGAATCGCACCATGCAAGCCGGCATCCTCCTCGCATTCGCGTCCTATCTTTGCTTCTCGATCGGCGATGCCTCGCTCAAGGGCATCGGCGGGCGGCTGCCGATCTTCGAGATCGGCTTCTTCGTCTCGATGTTCGCGCTCGTGCCGGCAATCTTCACGAAACGGCCGGAGGACAATTGGGGCAACGTCTTCGTACCGAAACGGCCAGGCCTCCTGGCGCTGCGGATGGCGAGCGGCACGCTCGGCGGCATTCTGGGCGTCGTCGCCTTCACCTCGCTGCCGCTGGCAGAAGCCTATGCGCTGATCTTCCTGATGCCGGTGTTCGTGACCATCTTTTCCTGGCTGGTCCTGAAGGAACCGATCGGCTGGCGGCGCTGG